>JBDGYW010000633.1:0-4250 GCA_039588935.1 Gemmatimonadota bacterium
AGTTGTCCAGCTGTGGGAGACACGTCCAGGTGGGCCTGACGTACAAGGCCCGGTGTCACCCATCAACTTCATTGACTGGTGGCAGCAAAACGAAGTTTTCGATGCGCTTGGAGCTGAGTTCACCAGGCGCGTCAACCTGACCGATGGAGACCGGCCCGAAAGGGTGAACGCCGGATATGTCACAGCTTCTGTGTTCGATGCACTCGGTGTGAGTCCCGCACTAGGGCGTGTGTTCACTATGGAAGAGCAGGCGGAACACAGGCCGTTGACCGTTATCAGCCACGACTTCTGGCAACGGCGCTTCGGAGCAGATCCCGACATACTCGGGAGAGATATTCTCGTTGATGGAGTGTATCGTGGCGAAACTCCCTACACGGTGGTAGGCGTGATGCCCGAGGGCTTTCGGTTCGGCCCGCTGGAGAACAAAGATCTCTGGTTGCCGATACGAGTTGGGTATTTCAGTTCCAACACCAGGTCTGATCGTTTCCTTCGAGTCGTGGCTCGGCTGAGGGAGGGGACCTCCGTGGCGGAAGCTCGAGCCAACATGGAGGCGATCTACGCGAGGCTCGAGCAGGAACATGAAGAGAATCGTGACCGGACTGTCCTCCTCGAACCGGTTCGGGAGGCTGCGCTGGGTGTGATTGATCGCTCGGTTACGGTCCTCTTTGGCGCGGTTGTTCTCCTCTTGCTCCTCGCCAGTCTCAACGTGGCCAACCTGCTTCTCGCACGAGGAAGCGGGCGAGCGAACGAGATGGGAATTCGCACAGCTCTAGGCGCCAAGCGGTCGCGCCTGATCCGTCTACTCGGCCTCGAAACCGTGCTCATTGCAGCAATGGGTGGGACAGTGGCCGTGGGCATAGCCTTTATGTCATCGGGTCTTGTGACCAGCCTCACCCGGAGTTCGCTTGGCGAATGGGCCGATCCATCGCCGGACCTCCGGGTACTGGGGTTTGCGGCACTCGCGACGTTGGTGGTGGTAGTGATCAGTGGCATTCTGCCTTCACTTCGTTGTTCCAGCTTCCATCTCACGTCGACGCTGGCATCTGGTGCCGGGGGAGGCAGATCACCTCAGGCCGGCCATCGACTCCGCGACGCATTGGTGGTAGCCGAGGTGGCTTTGGCACTGCTCCTCCTCAGCGGGGCGGGTCTTTTCATGCGTAGCTACATGCGCTTGTCAGCGGTGGATTCGGGAGTGGATTCGAGGGGTGTAACGGTACTCGGCATCTCGACGTCCGCCCAATCATTCCCTCGCGCTGAGGACGTGTCTCGGTATGTGAGCCAGGTTAAGGACCAAGTAGAATCCCTTCCGGATGTGGAGTCCGCCGCGTTGACGCCGTATGTGCCGTTCTTCGGCGGGGGATGGGACCGGTGGTTCTGGCCGGGAGATCGACCCGCTCCCACAGGGAGAAACGAAGTCGAGAGCAAGCGGTACGTGATGGTCACGCCCGGGTATTTCCGGACAATGGGTATCCCCGTTCTTCAAGGACGAGTCTTCTCCAGCGTGGACGACATGTCAGGGCCTCCGGCGATTGTCCTGAGTCAGTCACTTGCGGAGCGGGCCTTCCCCAATGAGGACCCCATAGGCAAGCAGGTTCTGATAGAACTCCCGGAACCCTTGGCAGAGGATCCACCACCCGCCCGGACAGTCATCGGAGTTGTGGGCGATGTACATATTGACGCCCTCGACCGACCCACCGTCGAGGCGGTGTATGCTCCGTACGCCCAGGAAACTCACGCGCACGACCACGCTCGCTTCGTCTATTTGGTCGCTCGATCGAACTCGCGCGACCTGGAGAACCTTGGAACGGTGATCAGAGATCGCGTATGGTCGGTAGACGGCAATCAGCCGATTCCTCTAATTACAACGGTCCGGGGCCAGATCAGAGAACGGTTGGCGCGTCGCCGGTTCAATCTTGCCCTGCTAGCGATCTTTGCTGGTCTTGCCGTTATTTTGGCGGCGGTGGGCTTGTACGGAGTTCTGGCCTTTTCGGTGAGAAAGCGAACCGCGGAGATCGGGATACGTATCGCCATGGGAGCTGACGGTGCTTTGGTCAGCCGGATGATAGTGAGGCGCGCTCTTGCCTTGGCCGGACTGGGCGTCGTCCTGGGACTTGGGGCAGCGGTTGCGTTCTCCCGCTTGATTACCTCGCTGCTCTACGAGGTAAGCCCCACCGATCTCGGAACGCTCAGTGGAATCTCCATATTGCTACTGCTGGTGGCGTTGGCATCCGCCTATCTTCCCGCTCGCAGGGCGGCACGGCTGGATCCCACGGCAGCGCTCAGGGTGGAATGAGCCGCAGTGGAGATCCGCTGGTTATGAGCGGGCGGAGCGGACAGTAAACCGTACTCATGTTCCCACCGCTTCCTCGAAAGCGCGGACTGTCTCCGCCACCGGTCTGCGCGCCAGCGTCTCGTTTACGATTAGTACGAAGCCTCCGAAATTGGGGCTTGGAGCCGAAAGCTGAACCCCTCGCGCCCGCAGGTTCTCCCTGAGACGATCGGGATCTCCGGAGTCCACGTAAAGCTTGCAGATGTTGGATCCGTTGGGGATCTCTTCCACGCGGAGTCCCGGGATCGCGTGCAGGGCCGGTATGAGTTCCCTCCCGGCGGCTACGCCGGCCGCGAAGCGGTCCTCAAAACCCTCCAGGAAGTGGAGGGCAACGGAAGCCAGAGGCCATGCACCTGGGAGAGCGCCCCCGAACATCCGTCGAGGGTGATACAGGTTATCCAGGATGGCGCTGGGCCCAGCCAGTATTGCACCCGAGCAGGCGTTGAAGTACTTCCACATCGACACGTACACTGTGTCGAAGTGGGCGGCATACTCGGCGGGGGAAATGCCCGTGTAACCAGAGGCCATGAAAATTCGGGCCCCGTCCAGGTGTGTGGCGATCCCTTCGGAACGCGCAAACGCGCAGATCCGACGCATCTCCTCGTAGTCGAAGAGCGTCCCCAGGCGCCGCCGGATGGGTGACTCGATGGAGATGACTCCTACACCTGTTTGTACCCTCCCACCATCGGCTCTGTTGAGAGCGCGTTGCACATCCTCGAGAGTGAAGGTCCCATCTCTCGATTCCATCGGAATGAGGTTCAGGTTACTCAAGACCTGCGCACAGTCGCCTGAGTCGCTGTAGATGTGGCTCTCTCCCTGGATGAGTACACGAGTTCTCTCCTCGGCCTGGACTCTCAGGGCCAGGTGGTTCGCCAGTGTCCCGGTTGCCAGAAAAACCGCCCGCTCTTTCCCCAGGATCCGGGCCATGCCCTTCTCCAACTCCTCAACCACACCTCCGTTGGAGTAGTAATCCGCTTCGATCCCCCGCTCCGATAGGATCCGGGAGAGTACATCGCAGTATTCCGGTGGAGTGAGGGACTGCCCGTCTCCCCAGAGTTTCACTATCCGCTGCAGTTCGTCCACATCCTGGGCAATGGGTTCACGCCAAGGTTCTTCAGAGGTGGACCCGAGGGCAAAGGCCAGGGGGATCGCGGTGCCAGAGTGCACGAAGGAACGTCTGGAGATGCGATTCGTTGCCATGCTCTAATCCTGGTTGGTGACGGAGGGCTGGAGCCGACTCACTAGAAACCCGCTGATGTTGACGGAGTCCCGGCAGATGTCGGCGGCAGGAACTCCTTGAAGGTGATCCCGTAAATGTCCCAAACCGTGATGAACAGCGCGGCCACGATCGGCCCTATGATGAACCCCACTGCTCCAAACAAGAAGATGCCGCCGAGCGTGCTCAACAAGATCAACAGGTCCGACATCTTTGTGTCTTTTCCGACCAGGCGTGGGCGGAGGACGTTGTCAACTGTTCCGACCACCACACCACACCAGATAGCCAGCGCAATTCCGGCTCCGAAGTGGCCGCCGGCAAGCAGGTATATGACCGCCGGTACCCAGACCAATGCCGTCCCGATGCCAGGAATGATCGACAGCACCACCATCACCGTGCCCCAGAATGCTGCTCCACCGATGCCCGCGAGAAAGAGTGCGATCCCCGCAAGTCCACCCTGAATGATGCCGATGACCAACGTTCCTTTGAGTGTGGCCCGAGCCACCGACACGAACTTCTCCACCATGCGGTCTTCTTCCTTGTGTGACAGCGGCATGTAGTAGAGGATTTGATCGAGGATCGACTTGCCGTCGATCAGGAAGAAGAACATGGCGTACAGCATGATGAACAGCGCGGCCACGATCGGCCCTATGATGAACCCCACTGCTCCAAACAAGAAGATGCCGCCGAGCGTGCTCAACAAGA
>JBDGYW010000634.1:0-4242 GCA_039588935.1 Gemmatimonadota bacterium
GAGGACAGATTGGAATGGGAACCCGAAGCGGCGAGTGTTTCCGCTTCAGCCGACTTGGGTTGGACATGGGGACATTGGGAATTCACTGCTTCAGAGCCGGACGATGATAGCGACACGAGCCACGGGAAATACGTCTTCATCTGGAAGAAAGTAGATGGCGACTGGAGAATTGTCGCGAACATCTGGAACGACAGCCCGTCGCCGGATTAACCGTGCGCTGGCGTCTTGCCCACACCCCTCAAAAGGATTCAAGGAGAGCGCCAGCTATGCCCCATGCTAGCGGCTCTGCGAAAACCTGAGCAGAAAGCTGTTGTTTGATCCGCCGTCAAACGAAGCCGGGCATTTCGGGAATGCAGAAGAGTTCGTCCTCCCAGCGGGGTATTCTCAACTTAGTGAGCACCCGGTGAAGACGTATCAGGAGTCGACCCAGATTGATCGAGCACCAGACCTATGATTGCGGCATCGACCCAATAAATGTCACCGTCGTTGTTGAATGAGCGATTGAAAAACAAGTACTTGCCGTCAGGGGACAGCATCGCACAGTAGTCGTAGCCGGGACATTGATATTTGTATCGTTTTGTATATAATACATCATGCCAAAAGGACAATTCCTTGCCGAATTCGAGCTGTATCTAATGCTCGCAATCACTCGGGTGGGCAACGAAGCCTACGGTGTCACTATCCGTCGGGAGATTGAAGAACGCACCGGCAGACCAGTATCGATCGGCGCGGTGTATGCAACTCTCGGTCGTCTCGGTGACAAGGGGCTGGTAGCCTTTCGCGAGTCCGACCCCCTTCCGGTTCAGGGGGGAAGGGCCCGCAAGTACTTCAGTCTTACCGCTGCCGGCCAAAAGGCCCTGCAACACTCGGCAACTATGCTCGAGCGAATGATGGAGGGCCTGGAGTTCGGCACGAACTCCGGTCAAACCCGTTAATGCCGTCCCCCCCACGTTTCGCGACACTGCTGTTGTCGCTCACAGTCACCAAGCGTGACCGCAGATACGTCTTGTCCGACCTGGAGGAAGAGTATGAAGCACTTGTTCACTCTGATGGTCGACAGGCGGCAAGCCGCTGGTACTGGAGCCAGGCCTTTCGGTCGATCGTTCCCAGCCTGCTTCGAAGACTGTTTCGCGCTCGAAAGGGCTCCGCACGCGTTCATCCGGGAGGAATGCTGATCGAATCACTGTGGCAGGACATTCGATTCGCGGTGAAGGCGTTCTTGCGGACGCCAGGGTTCACGACCGTGGCCCTTCTCACACTCACGCTCGGCATCGGTATCAACACAGCCGCGTTCAGCCTCGTTAACTCCGTCCTATTGAGGCCTGTCCCATTCGAGGGAGCCGACCGCCTGGTGGAGATTGAAGCCGAAGGCGAACCGATGGGTGCGTCGGTCACGACGTCTCCGCAACCCGAGATGCTTCAGGCATGGCTGGACCACGCGGAATCGTTCGAAGCCATCGGCCTGTTTGACGAAGGTGAGTTCACATTCAGTGGCGGTGCAGAACCGGAAATTCTCGCCGGCGCGACTATATCACCCAACCTGATGGAAGTGCTGCGCGTAAGCCCTCGGCTGGGTCGAACCTTCATAGTGGCGGATATTGGCGACGGTGAAGCACAAGTTGCACTGTTGTCGGAAGGGTTTTGGCAGCGCCGTTTTGGGTCCGATCCAAGCATTCTCGGCCGATCGCTGATGCTCGATGGTGCGCCGCGAGTGGTTGTAGGAATCGTGCCGGCTGAGCTTGCACGGTTGTTCGAAGCGCGCTTTTTCATCGGCCCGGCCAAACAGGTGTGGCTACCTCTCGATGCAACTTCAATACAGGCCTGGGATGATTCTCCGTTCGTAATCGCTCGGCTGAAATCCGATGTCACTGCAAGCGAGGCACAGGCTGAACTGGATGTGCTTCAGGCCGGCCTCACGGCTGCCGGCTTGAACGAAGACAACTGGAAACCCTTGGTCGGCACACCGGAAGGAATGATCAATCGGCGGCTTGCCACCATCCTCTGGGTGCTGCTAGGGTCGGTTGCCATGGTGTTGCTGATAGGATGTTCCAACATAGCGAACATGTTGATTGCGAGAGGAATGAATCGAGGGCACGAATTTGCAGTTCGCTCTGCACTCGGTGCAAATCGAACGCGAATGGTGAGGCAGCTACTGATTGAGGGATTGCTGTTGAGTTTGGCGGGCGCGGCGCTTGGGATCGTGTTGACATATTGGTGCCTCGACGCCGTGGTGGGGCTTGCAGCCACTGACATCAAGGAATTGCGCTCGATTCGGATCGATCCGGTGGTGCTCGTGCTCGCCCTAGGATTGTCGCTTCTTACGGGAGCGATCTTCGCGATCGCACCGGCCGCTCAGCTCGAGTTGTCCGGCTTAGCGGACGCACTCAAGACGGGCTCACGACATGGCACCTCTACTTCACGGCGTACAAAAATCCGCCAAGGCCTCGTGGTCGCAGAGGTGGCAATGGCATTAGTGTTGTTCCTCGGCGCAGGGCTGTTGCTGAACAGCTTCTTCCACTTGAGCCGAGTTGATGCAGGGTTTGACCCCGCAGGTGTGGTGGCGCTCGAACTATCGCTGCCTGAGGCGCGGTATCCGGATACCGTGCAACGATCGGGATTCTTCGCGTCCGTATCTGATCGGATCAGTCAGATCCCACAAGTTGAAAGTGTGGCTTTGGCCCGTAGCCTTCCGCCGGCAGTTGACTGGCTGTTCGGCACGGTCGAGATCGATGGCCGGGAGCACTTAGTCGACACTTCACCTTTGAAGGCGGGCAACTGGATATCGGAAAACTATCTAAGAACCATTGGCGCCACGTTGCGCGAGGGACGCGTTTTCACCGAACTCGACACGCACAGCGACGCCGCACCTGTGATCATAAATGAGGCGCTGGCTCGGAGGTTCTTTCCAGACGGCGACGCCGTCGGTGCGCTGATACGACTTGATCTCCCATTCCAGTCGGACGGCATTGCCGAGCACACCATCGTCGGAGTCACGCGCACGGTGAAAGCGTTCGGACTCGGCGACGAAAACGATCGCATGCAGGTCTACTTCCCATTTGGCAGTTTCGGTCAAAGCGAGGCGATGGTGGTCGCCCGTATCACGGGAGATTATTCTGACGTGATCCCGCTACTCAAAGAACAGGTGTGGGCAGTAGATCCCGAGCTTCCAATCACGAACGTCTTTCGTTTGGACCGCGAGATCTCCGACAATATCGCGCGCCCAAGGTTCAACGCTCAGTTGCTCTCGGCGTTCGCCTTGCTGGCGCTGTTCCTGGCGATTATCGGCGTGTACGGTGTCACCGCGCTGGCGGCAAGCCAACGCACCAGAGAAATCGGAGTGCGTGTCGCGCTCGGCGCGAATTCTTCCGACGTTCTAAGGCTCCTGGTGGGCAACGGTGTCAAGCCCATCGTTATTGGAGTAGTCATTGGACTTGGAGCGTCATATTGGCTGGCACGGTTACTTCGGAGTCTGCTCTTTGGAATCGAACCTACGGATCTAACCACATATGCCATTGCCACACCGTTGCTATTGCTCGTGGGTGTGGTTGCCTGCTATGTGCCGGCGCGCAAGGCGACGCGTGTTGATCCGGTGGTGGTGCTCAAGGCCGAGTGACCGGATTGAGGGGCCGAACCCGAGAACACGCCTCATTGACCACGCCCCTACAGCTGCTTCAGCACGTCGACCGGCGCCACCCTACTCGCGCGTACGGCCGGAACCCACATGGCAATGAGTGCAACAGACGCCAGCAGAGCGGTCACCAGCAACAAGACTGCAGGATCGCGTGGCTCTACCAGAAACAGCATGCTTCGAATAGCTCTTCCTATGAATAGGGCGCCAAAAACACCCAGGCATAGCCCCAGGAGGACTGGTCGCGTGCCGTCCTTGATCACCATCCCTACCACATCATGCTCTGTGGCCCCTAGCGCGAGGCGCGTACCGATCTCGCTGCGGCGTTGCGACACAGCGTACGCCATAACACTCGAAACGCCGATCAAGGCCAAGAGGATCGCCAGCATGGCGAATGATGTTAGCAGCGACATCCTGAGGCGCGGACCAGCGATGTCATCCGCAATAATTCTGTCCATCGTGCGGAAATCCGCAATTGCCACGGTCGGGTCCACGTCCCGCACGGCTCGGCGCACCTGATCTATCAAAGCGACTTGATCCAGTGACGTCTTCAGGGCGATAGCCATCGTCCGGCGGATCCACGGTAAAAAGCGTTGTGCGTGCGGAGCGTACAC
>JBDGYW010000635.1:0-4240 GCA_039588935.1 Gemmatimonadota bacterium
ACGGATATCGTCAGCGCAAAACAACTCTCGCAATCGATAGTGAATGATCCCAAGCTCTGGGCCAGTTGAATCGGAGGTGCTCTCCTGGAAGGAGAGGTGTTCAGTTTGCTCGAGGGTGCCGGCTTCACGCGTGTGCGGTCGGCGGTCGTGTCCGGATTCCAGTTTCGCAAAGGCGCAACACAGGACGCCGCCGAGGCTTTCGGAGTCAAGGCAGTGCACTTTACCGCCGAAAAGCCGGAGTCAGCTTAGCGAGTTTCGGGTCCGATACTCAACTCTGTTAGAGGTGGCATTGATATTGGCGAGGCCCAATCTGGGCCTCGCCACGTCATGCAGGTCAGGGTGTTCACTCCTAGAACTGCTGCCCTGCACCTCTGCAGCAGTGCCGCATTCTTGCCCTACCGCCTAACCACCGGGACTCTGATCTGCGACGGATATTGGCGAGAGTGATGCACCTGGTTGTGCGCCACGACTCCCTCAGCCTCGTCGTAGTTTCTGCCCCCCGTGTTCAGGTTCCGCGTAAACCGCGGAAAGTTGGAACTCGAGACCTCGATACGGATGCTGTGACCTGTGGCGAAGAAGTTGGATGTGGACAGAGGCCCCAGTTGCACCTCGTATACTTCGCCCGCCTCCATAAATACCTGACCCTGGTAGCCCTCACGATAGCGCATGCGCTGAATCGTCTCGTCCAAATTGTACGCTCTGCCGTCGGGGTAAACGTCAATCAACTTCACCGTGTAGTCAGTGTCGCGCACGTCTGATGACACGTAGAGTGTGACCTCGATTGAACCACTGACCTCGACGCCCTCCTCCAGTGGTTCAGTCGTGTAGACCAAGATGTCTTCGCGCTCCTCCATGCGGCTTTGGTCGAACGCGCCAGCATCGATCGCACCGCCTATACAGCAGACATTTCCCCCGTAAGAAGGGACCGGACGGGCAGGATCGTACGTGAAGGAGTCAGGGTTGTCCGGTCCCGGACTTTGCGTGTTCAGCTGACCGTCACCGTTGAGCGTGTTCGCGTTACCGTTGCTCTGGAGATAGTAAGTGACCATTTCCGCGCGCTCCGGTGGCCACGCCTCGGCCGTACGCCACTCGTTCGATCCCATGGTGTAGTAACGGACTCTCGGTAGCGTATCGGCAAAGCTGTTGCGCTCACCCTTGAGCCATCGGTCCCACCACCCGTAGAGGAGTGCGTTGTAGTCCCACCAGGCGTTGCCCATGCTGCGTTCCCCAACGACTGTGTTTGCGGTCGCCCGGGTGTACGCGCAATGACCCACCGGTGCGATCATCGCGAACTGGTTGTTCCTGGTCTCGGCGTCAACACCGTTCTCGCGCACGTGGTTGAAGAGGGCGAGGTTCGGTCCCGTCGATACGTCGTACCACGACATGAACCAGAAGCTTGGCACACCTATTGGAACATCGTCGTGGTAGAGACCGCCCCTATACCACGCGGGGTCGTTTGGTGTCCGCTGAATCATGCGCCCGCCGGTCGCCACTGGTGCCGGGTCGGCGTAGATGCCTTCGGGCCCATCCACCGATCGCATGAGGTCCTCGAGCGGAAGGTGCCAGAGCGCCTCGGTCCAATCCACGCTCGGCATCTCGGGAGCCAGGTCGAAGTAGCGGGATAGGCGAATCAGATCATCCCGGTCAGTGTCGCGATCGAAGCGCGGTCGCTGCGTGTTCTGTACGCCGTACAACCAGGTGAAGAACAGCATCTGCTCGGCGCCGCCGCGATACCAGTTGCCCTGCTCGTACCAGTCGCCCACTCTGCCAACACCGGCGCCAAAACCCTGAGGTACCATTGCGGCATGGGCCGGATGGTCCAGCTCGGCCAACCCCATTTGCCACTCTGCGGTAGAAGAGCAGCCATAGGTACCGACTCTTCCATTTGACCAGGTCTGGCTCGAGATCCAGGTGAGAGCGTCGTATCCGTCGGTTTTGGGTGGGCCCAGAATGTCCCACTCACCATCGGAGTAGTAACGGCCGCGTTCGTTTTGGTTGACGTATGCGTAGCCCCGTCTCACCGCCTCGAGAACCCTATCGATTCGTCCTCCGGTGAATTCCCCGTCCCGCCACAGGTTCATGTTGTACGGAGTACGCACGAATATCGTTGGCACGGGGTTCGAGTCGGATCCTTTGGGTCTGTATATCATAGTTGCGAGACGCACACCGTCACGCATCGGCATCATCACCATCTCGTCAATGACGGCAATCTCCTTCAGCGTCTCGTATCCGTCTTCCTGACAAAAGACGGGACTCGCCAGTCCAGGAGCGAATCCGGCATACGCGATTATTGAAAGGGCGAAAGCAAACCGTGCTTTGATGAGGCTCTGGACGACGGATCTCATGACTCTACTCCCGACTTCGTATAGGACTCAGGAAGGACTTGTTGGACATCGCCTTCAATACGCACTACTCAATCTTGTTCGACTCTGACCGCTCAGGATCTTCAACACAGGCTGTATCCCAGCGCCCGGTAGTTAGTTCGTTCTGTTTCACACATCTTCCCACCGCGACCTCACATGCCTGCCGGTGCTCCTCGGAAACCTCTCCACCATCCAGCGAGACAACCGCTTGAAGAGTTGGTAACAATGCCTGTGCGAGGTCTATCTGGAGTGCCTCGTCGCAACCGCGGCAATACTGACTGACAAGGTAGAGGACGCGTTCCCGCGGAGTGCCACGCATTTCCAAGAATCTTGCGGGTAGCTCCCGAGCAAAGTCCTTGTAGGCTCCATCCCGCCGATCGCCGCCACTGCGTCGCTCTGTAGCGGTCCACCGCCGCGTGTTTCGGCGGTCTTCGGTCGTACGGTCGTTGATCTCTTTCATGGTATGGTCCGGTTCTGGAACCTCCGACATAACGTTGTTTGGAGTGGATCGCAAGGGAGTAGGAGGGGCAGAGTGTGCCCCCTCTGGCGCATGATGGTCCTCTGCCGCAACTTAGCTGGCCCCGAATTGTCGAAAGTCGCCATGTCACGGCGCCGTTCGATGATTCCCAACTAGACCGGCCTACGCGATGAGAGAAGATTCCATGTCATTTGCCGATATCAGAGAGCGCCTTCTCGCACTCGGTGTCGCGGCCGTTCAGGCGGACGAGCAAAGCAGCCTCCGTTTCAGTGAGTGAACGACAAAGATCCGAGAAAGGAACCACCAAGATGCGAGTGCTCCTTACTTTCACTGCCATGGTAGTTGTTGGAATCTCGAGTATTCAGGGTCAGCCGCAGGATATGCCGACCGTCGACTTCACGCGCTATCGCCTCCATGACGAAGTCGGTGAGGTAATCAATTCTTGGCATGCTCTCTTCCCCAACCTGACTCGACTTCACACAGTGGGCTCAAGCTACTGGGGTAAGGACCTCTGGGTTCTCGAGGTCACGAACCTCGCGACGGGTTCGGGTGCTGAGAAGCCGGCATACTGGGCCGACGGTGGCACCCATCCCGATGAGCCTGTCGGCACTCCCATGGTGATGCACCTCGCGCAGACGCTTCTGCTCGGGTACGGGGAGGATCCGGAAGTCACCGACCTCCTCGATACGCGGGCGTTCTACATCATGCCGACGGTCAATCCGGACGCCGTCGATTACTATCTGACAGAACCGGGCATGATCTCGCACGGGCAGCCGTGGGATAGCGACCGCGACGGATTCGTGGACGAGGACCCGCCGGAAGACTTGAACGCCGACGGTGCGATCACCGTCATGCGTATACCTGATGACACGGGCCCCTTGAAGACCTCAACTCTCGACTCACGTCTGCTCACGACCCGTGCAGAATGGGAGCAGGGCGAGTTCCGCACGTTCAGCGAGGGCATCGACAACGACGGGGACGGGCATTTCAACGAAGACGACATCGGCGGGATCAACGTGAATCGCTCCTATCCCTTCGAGTGGGATCCGGCTCAGGGCGGATCCGGGCCGTATCCACTGGCTGTTCCGGAGGCGCTGGCGGTGGTGGACTTCTTTGCCAACCATCCCAACATCACTGGAGCCTATTCGATTCACGGAGGCGGCTGGGCGACCAACTGGGTGGTACGTCCGCCGGCAAACGTACCGGATGACGAACTTCCGGAGTTCGATGTGGACGTGATGGACATGATCGGTGACCAGTATGGGAACATCACGGGTGGCGAGCAGGTCGTGAGCTTGTGGGGTGACACGATCATGAAGAGTAAGCCCGGACCTTACGGGTGGGGCTTGTTCGTATCGTGGGCATACCACCATTACGGAGTGTTCTCGTTCACACCGGA
>JBDGYW010000636.1:0-4583 GCA_039588935.1 Gemmatimonadota bacterium
CAGGTAGATGTCCCCGTCGCCGAAGCGCAGGTACGCGCCCTGGTTGCCCCACCTGTCGGCGATGGCAGCAAGCGTGTCAGTCGGTGACTCTATTCGCATGGGTTATCATCCCATTCCCGACCGCACGTTGGGCACTTCGTAGGCATGTAGACTTGAACCATAAGACCAGTACACGGGTCTTTGGCAATATACTGCCCGAGCCCCTTTTGGCACGCGCCAACAAGTGCCCTCGACGCGAGGTTCCTTACATCCTCCTCGACATCTTGGTATTCCAGCGTTCCGTACTTCACGCAAGCACCCCCCTCTCCCTCAAAACGTCGTCGTATCCCGATTCCTCTTCCGTCTTCCTGACGAAGTAGCCTGGGTAGCGTTCCTGCTGCCCGTCGGTCCCCTCTATGTGCTCGACCGCCAGGTCTTCGATGTAGACGATGGTCCCGCCGTTCTCGACGACCCAAGCGCAGATGTCTTGGTCTTGCCCTTGGGCCTTCGGAAGCGACTCGTCGAACACATAGCTAGTATACCACCCTCCGGGCATCAGGTGGCAGATTCCACCGATGACCTGAGTGAACCCGTACTCGTGGTCGCCGTGCTTCTCCACCTTGAGCCTGTTCGGCTGGAAGCGCAACCCCTCTACCCTCGGCCCCATCAGCGCCAAGCTCCCGGTGTTGAACATCGCACCGGACAGCTCGTGCAACATGCCGTCGGTGAGCACCAGGCAGTCGTTGTCGAACTTCCCTACTTGGTCGTAATCGTCTGCACCAGCGATAGTATCCAGGGCCAGATTAGAACCCTTGGATATTCCCACGTTCTCGTCCAGTAGCGAGAGGTGGGCGAATCGGTGCTCTTGGTCCTGTAGCCACTCAGCCGTACCATCGGTCGAACCGTTGTCGATGACATAGTGGTCGAAGTCCCTCCCGGCTTTGTCCCACAGAGATTGAAAGCACAGCTTGGTGTAGTCGAGCCTGTCCCGAGTCAGCGTGTAGAGCGCCAGCTTCGTCGGGTTGTGCTTGGTCCTGACCCGACACCACCAGTAGCGGGCTGACTCGGCGTCGGCTGTCTGCTTGGTGATGCCGTCCTGGTTCATCCAATGCTTCGTCTTGAAGATGAGCTTCTTGGTCGCCTTTACGCCGTGGTCGCCACGGAGCAGGTAGGTGAGGTACACGTCCCAGTCTTGGAACTTGCCCAGCGATTCGTCGAAACCGGGGAAGCCCTCGGCGCGGAACAGCGAGCCGATGGACACCTGGTTCTCTTGGAACATCGCCTGTGTGCTCAGTCGCTCCGGTGGGTCGAATCGGTACTGCCCCAGCGTCCACGCGCCGTAGGCGAACGACGCACCCCGGTCGTTACGGAGTGCGCGTTCGAGCGCCTTGAGCGCCCCGTCTTCCAAGATGAGGTCGTCATCGAGGAAGAACAGGTACTCGCTAGTCGCCTGCTCCCGGCCCTGGTTTCGTGCCCACGGTGCCCCCTTCCGCTCGGAGTCCACCACCTTGATGAACTCGTAGTCCACCTTCTGCCGCTTCAGCGCGTCCTCTACCTTCGTCGTGTCGCGCTCGCCCGTCGTCGGCATGATGACGGAAATCACTCGACCGGCTCCAAGTTCAAACAGGCAAGCGGGGCTTCCTGGGTCATGGTGTCATCCCCACGCTGAGAGAAACACCCTGGCTCCCTGCAACACAAGTGCCTGAACTCCGTCTCGGTTTGAGTGTAGCCGTTTAGCTTGACCACTGTTTCGGTCACTTCGGACTGATACCAGCGACAAGACTTGCAAGTCTCCCTAGCCATCACACCGGCTCCAAGACAAGCCCTAGCCATTGACTGACCCCAAGACAAGCCCTAGCCATTGACTGACTCCAAGTCGAGAGCCTGTTCCCACAGATGCGCTTTGGCCGACACAAGCCGCGTCTTGGCTCGCTTGTGTGCGGCCTCGCCCATCGCGGTCCGGTAGGTCTCGTCATCCATGAGCCGGATGGCGTACTTGGCCCAGTCGGCAGGTGTCTTGGCGATGAGTCCGTCGGTGCCGTGGCGAATCGCCGTCTTGTACGGCCCCACGAACGAGTAGACAGCGGGGATGGACAAGATGCCGTACTCCACGAACTTCAGGTCGGACTTGGCCCTGTTGAACACGCAGTCGTTCAAGGGGGCCAGCCCTACGTCGAAGTTGGCCACGATAGTCGCGTACTTGGGGACATCCACCGGGTTGAGCGGTTTCAGCCTCGGGTGCTGCTTGAACGGGTAGCTGGTCAGCCCGCACACCTGCACCTCCCAGTCCGGTCGCTCCAACGCGGCCTCGACTGCGGGTTTGATGTACGCTATGTCGGAGGAGTGTGAGATGCCACCGGCCCACCCGAGAACCTTTCGGCGATTCTTCGGCCTGTTTACCTTCCACTGTGCGTCGGGAAGGAGATTGGGGACGACCCTCACGTTGCCATTGAACGCCTCAAGGCGTTTCCGCAAAGGCTCGGTCGTGGTGGTGATTCCGTCGGCTTCTCTTGCGAACTCTTCCATGTTGTGAAGGAACGAGAAGTCGTCTTCCCCCGCCTGGTGCTTCTCCATGTCCGCCCCGTGATACCAGTGGGTGCGGGCCGGGTTGTCCTCTTGCAACCCCCAGTAGTCGTCGTCGAGTTCCATGTATATCTTCGCCCTGGTCTCTCGGGCGTAGTCCACGAACTTGCGGTACATCTTCTCTTCGGAGAATGGTCGTTGGCAAAGGTAGGCATCGAAGATGCCCGCAGTCTTGGGCGGAATCTCGCGGTACAGCTGGGCATCGTGCCCGCGTAGCTGTAAGGCTAGGCTGGGCACGTATGCCCTGTACCATCCCGTCCCTACGTTGTCAGCGCATATGACTGCGACCCTTGCCATCCCCCGCTGATACCCCCTCTAGGTGAGTGCAGCCGCGTGCCGCTTGTACGTCCCGTCGCTGTACTTCAGGGTTATCTCGAACGTGTTGTTGGCCTCGTCAACCGTGAAGCGGACCTGGCCGTTGGCGAGGTCGCCGGACGCCGGTCCCGTTGTGGCCGAAGCCGCAGCCGAAGCAGGCAGGTAGCAAAGCCCCGTCGTGAATCCAGCAACCGCGCTACCAGCGCACCCGACGTTCAGCCTTGCCGCCGACGGCGAGTAGATTCCGGTGTCGGGGTCGTCTTGGAACCCATAGGCCGGTGTGGCCACAACGCCTGATGCCAGAACCGGCACGGACGAAGTGAGTAGCGTCGTTGAGATTGCCGCTTGCGCCGAACCGCCGGTTGCAAGACCAAGCTGGTTCGCGCCAGCGCGATAGATGCCGGTGTCGAGGTCGTCGGCGAATGTCACGCCGGGAGCTGCCGCCGTGCCTGACGGAACCCCGACTTGGACGGACGTGATGTCCATCAGTGAGTTGGTGGCCGTGAAGACCGCGCTACCCGCTGTGGCGAACCCCAGCGTGTTCGCGGCGGCCCGGTAGAAACCGATGTCGGTGTCACCCGTGAAGGTGATGGACGGAGCGTCCACCGTACCTGACGGCGCAGACAGCACCGTCGTACCAACGCCGAAGGTGACGTTGGAGAAGTACGTGATGGCCGAAGCCACGTCGTTGAAGTTGTCGCCGGAGGGGTCTGTTCCCAGCTCCGTGCAGATTGCTACTATCTCACCAGTCGGGGCCACAACGGTCTCGACAGACTCGTATGTGCAAGCCGACGTGGGGATAGCACTAGGATACTGTGCCATGTGTTCTCTCCTTCATTCTCGCTATCCCCCGCTTGTGCTACGCCGTCTTCTTCTTGCTGGCTTTCTTGCGCTGACGCTTCAGCTTGACAGGCGTCTGCGCGTCGTCGTATGCCTCTTCAAGCAATGTCGTGTTGCACACCGGGCAGGTGTCAGACTGCATGGTGACAGTGGCAGAGGGCAACGGCTCGTTGTAGTAGGTTGACAACATCTTGTCCTCGTGTACCTCCCTCGGAAAGGCAACGTGGCCATTCGGACAGACCATCATCGTGCGTTCCATTCACAACCCTCCTTCACCATGTCCGCCTGAAGGTCTCGGTCTTTTCCAGCTTCCTCGCAACAGCTTTCAGCGTATCGTTGCATTGGCGTTCGGCCCAATGCACGATACGCATGAGTTCGTGGTTGGTGTAGTGGCCGCTCGTCGGCTTCTTTCCCGAGAACGTGGAAAACGCCTCCCCCCGAGGCGGGGTAGCGGCGTCTTCGCGCAGGTCATCTAGTATCTTGGCTAGCTTGTGAGCGGCGTCTTGACGCACTTCTACCATTCTAGTGCGAGACTATACCACACCCGGTAGGGTACTGTCAAGGACTAATCCGGGGAAACCGGGTATTCCCTCGACAGCTTGCTCTGGAAGCTGTCACCGTACTCGGCCTTGAGGTACTTGTCGGCCTGCTTCGAGGCGTTCTTGCGACGCTCGTCGGCGGTCTCGCCCATGCGGTCCATCTCGTAGCCGATGTCGGTCTTCTTGCTCATCCTGACCCGCTCGTCCACCCAAAGGGTGTAGCCGTCGCGCCTCGCTTTCCAGCACGCGATGAGGTCCGTGCCCCAGGCGTATGTAAGCTCGGGGACTAGGCGGCCCTGTCCGTCTAGGACCGAGGCCCGCCATAGC
>JBDGYW010000637.1:0-4223 GCA_039588935.1 Gemmatimonadota bacterium
GGATCGTGAGTCGCGGCGGCTCCCTGCTGGCTGTCTGGATGACCGCGCACCGCAAGCAGAACCCCCTGTACGAGCGGTTCGAGGACCTGCTCGACATCGTGCGGCAGTACGACGTGACGATTTCACTGGGCGACGGCCTGCGGCCGGGGTCGATCCACGACGCCAGCGACCGGGCGCAGTTTGCCGAGCTCGAGACTCTGGGCGAACTCACCGAGAGAGCCTGGGCGCGGGATGTGCAAGTGATGATCGAAGGTCCCGGTCACATCCCGATGCATGAGATCGAGATGAACGTCCGGAAGGCGAAGGAGCTGTGCCACGAGGCACCGTTCTACACCCTGGGGCCGCTGGTGACGGATGTCGCGCCCGGATACGACCATATCACAAGCGCAATCGGTGCCGCAATGATTGGCTGGTACGGCGCCGACATGCTCTGCTACGTGACACCAAAGGAGCATCTCGGGCTCCCCGAAGCGGAAGACGTGCGTGAGGGTATTATTGCCCACAAAATCGCGGCGCACGCGGCCGACGTCGCACGGGGGAGGAGGGGCGCCACTGACCGCGACGACGCTCTATCGCGCGCTCGCTACGCCTTCGACTGGGACGAGCAGTTCCGGCTCAGTCTCGACCCCCGGCGGGCCCGCGAGTACCACGACGAGTCGCTCCCGACCGAGCACTCCAAGAGTGCGAGCTTCTGCGCGATGTGCGGGCCCAGGTTCTGTGCTATGCGCCACTCCCGGACGCTGGACGATATGATTGGCGACCTCGAGGAGTCGTCGCAACCTGAGAGCTGCAGCGCGCCGGCGGATCCTGCCTGAGTCCGGGCATCAAACTCAGTGTTGAGGGAGCAGCGACGAAGGTACTGTCAAATTATGTGAAATCTCGTGCTGAAAGCGCGATCCATGAAGCCGGATAACCTTCATTTTCGGGCAGTTTCGAACTGTGCTCGATGCTCTCGGTACGAGCAATCAGCATTAGGTTGACAGCACCTCGCCAAGGCCCTCGGCTGCGATCCGGGGTACCTGATCGTGAAGAAGGGATGATGGACATAGGTCTATTGCTTCACGGATTGAACAGGGCACTCGACAGCCCGGTCGGCCTGTTGGTGCTTGCAGCTGGCTTGCTGTTGCTGCACATGCCAGCAGGATTCTTGTCGGGGATTTTGCGGTGGGGAGAAATCGATGTTGAGGAACTAGGCGGACTCACTCTTGTCGTCGTACTCGCCTACATATTCACCGCGGCGGCGTTTGCATGCCTCTTCTTCGGGCTCTACATCCCAGCGCTTGCGGCGCTCAAACGGGTGGGTCTCATCGAGATCGACAGCGTCCCTCTGCAACCGTTCTTGGCAGTGTGCCTATTGGCGCACGTGGCGGCTCAAGGTTCTTTCCATGTCGTTGCCTTTCGCCGCAACCGAATGAAACAGGACGCATTGTGATGTGTCAGTGGGATTTCCAAGACAGCTCGATGTCCAGCTGGCCACGTTGATCGAGAAGAGGGAGGAGTGATGGACCGAGAGGTACTGCGGCGTGAGTTCATCGTCCCAACTCACCCCGATACTGGCATCGAGGCGGTCAACGCTTTCTCAATAACCTATGTGGCTCGCCCTAAGGAATCCCGCCTGCCACCTTGTGTTCTTGAGTGTTACTGCGAGTATGAGGACCTGCCGAAAGACCATCCGGTGAGGTCGGAATATGAGGCTCGCTTGCAGCTATGGATGAGAGCCCAAGAACAGGACGCGCGGATAGGTGAGGAACTCGTACGCCGTCTTGGAGCGACGTACGGCGACGCACCGGTTGATCCTCAGGAAGCAAGGCGAATCTCAGCCGAGATTGAAGCCCAGTTGAGCGCGCAAGAGCAGGCGCTTTGCGAAATTGCGGGTGCCGAAGAGCCAGAGGAGACCCTCCGAGTGCACTGGTATCTAGTAGTTGAGGACGGGACTGACGAACATGACATCCTTAACGCCATCAAATCGGCCACTCAGGTAATCTATACCGACGATGCGCACATCGTGATGCTACGTACCTACTACGAGAAGAGGCGCCAGGAGGAAGGGCTCGACCAATGCCCCGACAGCCACGCTGCACGGACCGCATTCTCCCACTGTCTCCCTGACGCCTCTCAAACCCGTCAACAGCCCCGTTGGCGATCGAATCGCCTCGCGCACCGGAACGTTGTCTTGTGTTGTAGGGTATTGAGTCATAGATGCTACCCGAGGTGTCCCCTCCATGAATCGCCGTCGCCTGTGGCTTCTTGTCTTGCTGACTGCAGCAGCTCTCTGTGCAGCGTGTCGGTCAGATCCCACAGCTTTCGATCTTCCCACGGACACTCACGCGGTTGTCGGTACAATGGCTCACGTGATGATTCGGGACGACGACCATGTGCAACTCATCCTCGGCGGATGTGAGCTGGAGCCCTCACTTCCTCATTACACGCCTGACACGGTACACGTCTTTGTCGGTGAGACCGTTCCTGTTTTGGCCAGGGGTCCCGATGGCTCTCTTGGTCCCGGAACCAAGGGCGACTTTGTGGTGGGAGGTCGCGTTCGGACGTACTACGCGGGCTTCATGCTGAGGAGCCTCCCTCCAGGAGTGATTGCGACGGGAGTCGAGATCATCGGGCATCAATGACCTTCATATCGCGGACCTCAACAAGCCCTCAACGGTCCCTCACGCTCGCGCCGCTTCACGCCTTCCGGGACTCTCAATGAAAACTCGTGCGGAGCGTAATCGCCACCGATTGTGAACGCGCTCGAGGACTTCGTTTGATCAAGGTGAGGGCGATGCGTGTTCGGCCTCGATCGACCAAGAAGCATTTCGCCACGCTGGCGCCGGTGTACCGCGAAGTGCGCGATCTTGACACGGAGGCCATCTACCGCGTCGCAGAGATCGTCCAGACAGCCGCGCCCGATGCTAGCTCAGTCACCATACTCGACATAGGAGCGGGAACCGGAAGGTACACCGAGGCCGTGCTTGCCGGCGCGCGTCCCCCCCGCCGGTCCCTGACGGTAACCTGCGACGCATCCTTTGAGATGCTATACAGCACTATGCGTGTCCGTCGGGCACGTCTCCTGCCAATCCGACACGTGAGCGGCCTTGCCGAAGATTTGCCCTTTGCAGCCCAGTCGATCGACATGGTTCTGTCGTTCAATGCTGTACACCACTTCGACCTGACCCGCTTTCTGGCGGAACTAGCCCGCGTTCTGCGGAGGGGTGGCGTGTCCGTTCTGTACACGCGCACACCTGAACAGAACCGTGCCACGGTCTGGGGCCGATACTTCCCGCATTTCGCTGAACGCGAGAATCGCCTTCGCAGCGCGGATGAGTGGGACGCGGCACTTCACGCGTCACCAGGATTCACTTCCGTGCGGCTGGTTACCCTACCCTGGATCATCCAGACCAGCCTGTCCAGGCTCGTACACCAGGCACTGACCGGACACTATTCCACGTTTGACTTCTACACAGCTCAAGAATTCGAGGATGCACTCCAGATGTTCAAGCGGAGGCTGCACGCACACTTCGAAGACAGCTTCAGCATGACAGTTCAGAACGACCATCTCCTTGTCGTCTCCAGGCGGACCTGAAAGAAGGGTCTGCCGCAATCCCGGCCCACGCCCGCCCTCAGTACCTGAGAACCGCTCGAGCGGTTGCCCAACATCTACCATTCCCGGCGACGATCGGGGCTTACAGGAGATTCTAGCACGTCGTTTCCAAGAAATGTCCCATCAGCGCACCCTCGTGCCCCGAAAACGCACTGGCGGGGAAAGCCACCACGTGTAAGTTGGCACCATGAGAGCCGCTCCTTGCTGTGATCCACAGGTCCCTCCCACCACCGGGGTGCCAGCTTGGGGCGCGCTCTCAACATGCGTTAGACAGCATTGTGCGGAGGCTAAGGATGACATGCCTCTTTGAACGGTCTTTCGCTCAAGTATGCTAAAGAAGACCGTCCGTTGGCCCTCAGCGTCTCCTGCCGCTTCTCTTTTTCCCGTTGATTATTTCTTGCGGTGGTGCGGAGGATGGGGTGCCAGCCGGCGACGAACGCCCGGCCACCCTTCAGCTAGATGCTACATCGCTGGTCGCGTTTGGGTATCTGAGCCATGTCAGGGTGCTATCGGATGGGAGGGTATTCGCGGCAGATCCCACGAGCCACGTATTGCTGCGACTGGATCTGGACGCCGGCACCGCCGACACCCTTGGCCGTTTTGGAGAGGGACCGCAGGAGTACAACGG
>JBDGYW010000638.1:0-4221 GCA_039588935.1 Gemmatimonadota bacterium
CCGCCCTGCAGGCCGAGCGCGAGGCCATCGACCGCGTGCTGCACCACACCAACTGGAACCGCAAACAGGCTGCCCTCCTGCTCGGCGTGAGCTACAAGACGCTGTTGCAGAAGATCCGTGGCTGCGGGCTCGCGCCGGGCTGAGGGGAGCGTGCCTAGCGGGTCGCCTCGGGCTCCTTCTGGAGCACCGCGATGATCACGCAGCGGAAGCGCTCGAGCAGCCGGGTGGAGTTCACGATTCGCTCGTAGAGCCAGCCGAAGACGTAGCTGAAGGCCGAGAGCCGCAGGTATTCCGGGCGCCCTTCGATCAGCTGGCACTCGAGCACGCGCAATCCGCTGTGTTCGCCGAGCGCGCGGGGCTCCTTTCTAGCATGCCGCTACCAAGGGATTCTCCTTCCGCCGGGGGGACTTCGCTTTGGAGGGTCAAACTTGCCGAGGCATTCCCTTGCCCTGTCCCTCCACAATGGGAAGCGCAGGGTCCGCCCCCAAGCAAGACCCAAGCATCGCAAGACTGTGCGTCTTGGGAGCCCGCGATCCTGGACGTTCCTTGGCAGACGCTCCGCCGCGAAACCCAGAGTTGCGAGAGCTCATCCGGATCATATCAGCAGCGCCTCAGAATGCTGAGAGAAATCAACGGAGTGATGCGTCTCCTGCGCGCTCTTCAAGGCCCCATCGCCCGACACCGCCCAGCCCTCCACGCTCAGGGGTCTCGGCCTAGGGTCGCAGGGTTTTCACTTGCATTGGCAGCCAAGTGCTTCGATAATTTGGAAGGAATTGGAGAGACGGGTCCTGCGAGACCTGACGCCCCTCGGCGTTGCAGTCGTAGGGAGGCTGGAGGGCTCGCCGATGACGGATCCTGCTCCTGTGCCTATGCGCTTCACGGATTAGAGGTTTTCCCTGTTTCTTCTAGGAGGCGAGGCCATGTTCCTGTTCATCAACTTGAATCAGCGGAACGTGGAAGAGTTCATCATGAACCGATTCCGACCGGCCATGCCGCCATTCGGAATCGCGTATGTTTCGGCTCTCTTGAGGGAATCCGGTTACCGCTGCAAGTTGCATGACGACAATTTACGAGAGTACACGGAGCAACAGCTGAGAAACCTGTTTCGCCGCCACGCCGGTGAACTTCAAGCCGTTGGTCTGACGTCTATATCCATAACGTTGGGTCAGCTGGCAAGAGTGGCGAGGATCTCCAAAGAGGAGTTGCCCGAGGTTCCGGTCATCGTTGGCGGCCCCCATGCCAGGTTGCTTCCGGCCGAGATACTGGAGATACCCGAGGTGGACGTCGTATTCACGAGTGAAGCAGAGCTGTCCATCTTGGAGTATGCGAGGGCGGACGATCTCCGTGATGTCTCGGGGATCATGTACCGGCAGGACGGCCAGTTACGCGAGAACCCCGTCGGTGCGTATCTTCACGACCTCGATCAAATTCCCTATCCCGACTACTCACTATTCGACATTGCCGAATACCATACGACCAAGGGCATCGCCAAGAGGCATCCAAGTTCATACATCATTACGTCGAGGGGTTGTCCATTCAAGTGCACGTTCTGTTCTTCCAAGGCCCTCAACCCTACAGACAAGAAGACGGTTCGCTTTCGTTCGGCCGAGAACGTCCTCGGTGAGATCGAGATGCTCGTCAAGAGATATGGAGTCCGGGAGCTGTTCTTCTCGGATGACATGATCACGGGTAACACGAAGCACCTCGTTGGGATTTGCGAGGGCCTGATCGAGAGGGATTTGGACGTGATATGGGTGTGTATGACCCACGTGAACGCAATCAATAGAGAGAAGTTGAAGCTCATGAAGAGGGCTGGATGTCATCAGGTCTGCTTCGGCATTGAGGCCGGCGATCCCGAGATCCAGAGAATCATCAAGAAGAATATTGATTTCGAAAAAGCCAAGAAGGTCGTAAGAATGACGCAAGCTGCGGGCATGGATGCCAGGTGTTCCTTCATGTTTGGCAATCAGAACGAGACTCCCCAGACCTTGCAGCGCAGCATTGATCTGGCCAAGGAACTCAAGCCCGACTTTGCTTCCTTTAACATTGCCACCCCCTACCCTGGGACCGAGTTTCGCGACTGGGCTGTGGAGCATGGGTACCTTGCAGATGATGACTACGCAGCCTTGGATAGCACATCGTATATCCTCGAAACGCCCGATTTACCGAAGGGGACAGTAGAGAAATACTGCGAGAAGGCATTTCGTTCGTTCTACTACACGCCTACATATGTCTTCCGCCGACTGCGGCATATACGAGACGGAGAAGATGTCCTGCGGTACGCCAAGTCAGCGTGCTATGCAGCAACGACGCTTCCTGATCTCGGCAGGAAGCTGTGGCGGGCGGGGAAGAGGCGCGTATTGCCGGCTTCCGCTGCGGCTCCCTGAACTCCAGTGGCGGCCTCGTCAACCTCGATTTTCTCGGTGCCGCGGGTGCAGTAACTGCTCCAACTCGCGTTGGATCGCGGCCTCGAAGTCGAGAGGGGCGAAGCCGAAATCATTCCGAGCGCTTTCATAGCAAAACGTCTTGTCTTGGTTAAGACGCTTCACTTGTTCCAGCCGAATTGATGGAAGCAACGAAAGGCTTTCACAGACGAAGAAGAATGCGTAGCAGAGCCAGTAGGGAATATGGACCTTGACGTTGCGCCTCCCAAGCAGGCCCGAGATCGTATTGATCATCGCATTGAAGGTCAGAGGGCTCCTGCCCGCGATATTGTACTCCTTGTTCACCGACTGCGGTGATGATGCTGCTTGAAGCACTGCCCGCGCCACATCCTCGACATATACGGGTTGGTGGAGTTGATTCCCCGATCCCGGGATGGGAGCCAATGGGAAACGGCGAAGGAAGCTGATCAGCCGGGACATGTTCTGATCGCGCGAAGTGCCAAAGATCATTGTCGGCCTGAGGATGGTGTAGTCGAGTCGGCTCGTCTGGATGCATCGCTCCGCATTCAGGATCACGGACTTGATGCCGGCGTCCATGGTCGTGAATATGCTCGTGTTGCCGAGGACGATGAGACGCCTGGTGCCGGATCTTCGACAGGCGGCGGTGATGTTGTCTGCGTGGCCGAGGCTGAGCGGTACGGTGTCGACCAGTGTGGAGACGCCAGCGAGACTCCTCGAGAGCGCTTCGGAGTCTGCGACGTCGCCATAATGGATTTCAATCGGTAGAGCGTCGTAACTCAGTCGCTGTACCTTCTCCTTCGTGCGCACGAATATCGAGATTTCATAACGATCCCTGCGCTTGATGAATTCGCGCAGGATATGTTCCCCCGTAAAGCCGGTGGCTCCCGTGATTAGGATCTTGGTGGGGGTTTCCATGCAGTAGCTCTTGACTGGGTCGTGTCAACTGGGTGCGTCGCGCTTCTTGTCGACTTTCAGCACAGCTTTCCAAGTCGACGAGTTGATCTCGAACTCCGATCAGCTTATCACGATCTCGCTCACGCGGCCGTCGCCACGGAAGGAGCGAACAGCTCCGACACGTGACGGTGGCCGTCGATCCTGCGCAGCTGGATCTGGCCGAAGGCCACCAGCGCGTAGAGGAGCGTGACCGCTGATGCCTGCGCCGAGAGCGAGGCCTGCGTCTTGGTCCGCCGCCGAGGGAGTCACGGGGGACCAGGCCGGATTCTGCCTTGGCTCCTTGCGAGGAAGCCGTCGGATAGATTGGTCGGTTCCTTCTCCCGCCAGGCAACGTGTGCCGAGGTGTCCCGATGAGCTCGAGCGCGAATGAAAGGATGGAAGCTCCTGGCGTGTGGCTGCGGACGTCGTTGCGCGCATCATCTCTGAATCCATTCGCGGCGGGATCGCCGCAGCAGGCAGACGTGTGCCCGGACCCTACGTCCAGGGGTTGAACGCCATCATGGAAGGCAGAGGTCCAGGTACCACCTTTGATCCAGCCAGCACTTGAGTCGCTTCATGCTTTCCATCAGGCTTGCGTCTAATCCGATCTGCTTCGGCGACGCGAGGGGCGTTCCGCGACCTCGCGCGGCCTCGGGAAACGGCTCCGCGCCCGCTAGACTCTGCCTTGCGCACGAGACAATGGGTCGGGTGAAAACTGCCCCAAGTCGAGTTCGATGCCTCGGTAGGGCCCCTACGCTGGAAATGGTTCGCCAATCGGAGCATGTCCCTGTTTCGGTTCTTCCACACGATCCGCTGGCTGGGCGCCGCGCAGCTGGCTGCGCAGCTGCGGCATCGAGCGCGGGGACTCACGGAGTCTCCGGAG
>JBDGYW010000639.1:0-4221 GCA_039588935.1 Gemmatimonadota bacterium
GCGCGCCGCCGAGGCGGTGGAAGTCGGCATCCAGCACCGCTTCGGCATAGAGCCACACCGCAATTCCCTGGCGTTCGTCGCTTAGGGGATAGCTGGGTTGCACCGGTGTGTCGACTGTCCCGCCAGGACCCGCAGCCCACCCTAATCGTTACCTGAAACCACCCCTTTCCGACTGTTCGAACCGCCAGTCGGACGTCGCCATGCTCTCATAGGCTGCTGGAAAGGTTCATTTCGCGGGAACATACTTGTGACGGGCGGATTGAAATTCCTTTCGCGATCCCGTCTTTGATCTCGATCAGGTCACCCTCGGGGACCTTCACGTGCTTGAACTCTGCCATTCCGTGTCTCTCCTTCCACAAACACGCTCAGCGCATCTAACTCTAAAAAATGTCTTGCCGGTGCCCCGAAAACTTCTGTTGACTGCACATATGCGCGGGCCCGTAACATAGCCTGGTGGTACACGGATCTCCCTCCGGAAAAAACCGACCAGAAAGCTGCTCTCCAGCCCGCCCAGCTTTGGTCAGGCATGCCGGATTGGCTTTCCGGACCCATGCGTATACGTTTCGTACCCCTTCGGACAGCGAAGGGGATTCTTGCCGCAATCTGGGGCGGCACTTTTCCCAGGTTTGACGGCGTTTGATCGCTGATTTTTGCACACAAAAAAGGAAGCACGATGAGCATCAGCCTGATAGGAAAGTCGATAGGTGAATCGGCCACTCTGAAGCTCAACGAGACAGCGGCGATTCTGCGTTCCAAAGGTGAACCCGTTATCCACCTCGGTGGCGGCGAGCCCAAGACAAAGACACCAATCGACGCACTCGTTGCGGCCTCCGCGCTGCTCAATTCAGGAGAGATCCGTTACACGCCGGCAGACGGGATTCCGGCGCTCAAAAAGGCCGTAATCCGATACACCGACGAGTTCTACCATCGCAAGGTGGGGCCCGAGAACGTGATGGCCTCCGGTGGCGCGAAGCAGGCGATCATGGTCGCCCTGCAGGCCATCCTGAACCCTCAGGACGAAGTCATCTTCCCAAGTCCTTATTGGGTCAGTTATCCGGAGATGGTGAAACTCT
Organism: Gemmatimonadota bacterium; assembly: GCA_039588935.1. GTDB lineage: Bacteria > Gemmatimonadota > Gemmatimonadetes > Gemmatimonadales > GWC2-71-9 > JBDGYW01. Next base: position 1,074 of record JBDGYW010000639.1, read on the forward strand.
GTGGAGCCATCCCGGTCCCAGTGGCCTCTGAGGACGGCACCTTCTACCCGCGTATGCAGGACATCGAGCAGGTTGTCACGTCATACACAAAAGCGGTCATGATCAACAGCCCGAACAACCCCTCGGGTGCGATGTACTCCGAGGACTTCATCGCGGATATCGTTCAGTTCTGCGAGAAGAAGGGCCTCTACCTGATCATGGACGACATCTATCATCGGCTGATCTTCGACGGCAAACAGCCGATCAACTGCTACAAGTACGCGAAGAAGACGGGTGAGAACTCGAAACTCGTAGTGATCAACGGTGTGTCCAAGCAGTACGCGATGACGGGATTCAGGATCGGTTGGGCTGTCGCGAACAAGAAGCTGATCGAGGTAATGACCAACATCCAGGGTCACCAGACCTCAGGACCATCTGCATTGCTGCAACACGCCGCCGTGGCAGCCATTAACGGCATTCAGTCGAGCGTTGACAGTCTGCGTTTAACACTCGAGAACAACCGCAACATCATGATGGCGCGCCTCAGTTCGTTCGAAGGTGTCAAGTGCGCGAAACCCGACGGAACCTTCTATTGTTTCGCCGATTTCCGTGCGTATGAAAAGAACTCGACCAAGCTCGCGACGATGCTTGTGGACAAGGTCCGAGTGGTCACCGTGCCGGGAGTCGAGTTCGGCATGGAGGGCTTCCTGAGGCTATCCACGTGCGGTTCGGTAAAGGACATCATTGACGGCATCGAACGCATGAAGTGGGCAATCGACCCGAATTCACCCAATGAGTTGTTCATTGGCGACCGCAAGTTGGTACGCGACTGGATGTAGAGGAGCTTTCAGCTGATTGCTGAGAGCTGAGAGCTCACATAGACACAAGGAAAAGTCAAAATGGCGAAGTATCTGAAAATCAACACGCCAGCGTCCAAAGCGGCAGGCGACCTTGCCAGTGATTACAAGCTGAGCAACCATGGTCTTGCCCACCTGGACCGGGTTTACTGGAATCTGCCGGATGCGAGCCTTTACGAGGAAGCCATCTTCCGCGGCGAAGGTCACATGACGAAAGGCGGACCACTTCTGGTCAACACGGGAGTACACACTTCCCGCGCTGCTGCTGACAAGTTCATCGTCCGCGAATCGTCCACCGAGGATGACGTCTCATGGGGTGAGTACAACCGGCCATGCGATCCACAGAAATTCAACGGATTGCTGACCAGGCTGCAGGCGTTTTTGCAGGGTGAAGAGCTGTTTGTACAGGACTGTTATGTCGGCGCGGATCCGGAATACCGCATGCCGATCCGGGTCATTACAGACTCCGCATGGCAGAACCTCTTTGCCCGCAACATGTTCATCAACATCGACAATCTGGATGAGTACAAGAAACACATTCCGGATTTCACGGTCATAGCCGCTCCGTCCTTCAAGGCCGACCCGCGCATCGATGGAACACGGACAAAAACGGCCATGTTGATCAACTTTGCGGAACGTCTGGCGATCATCTGCAATTCGCAGTACGGCGGCGAAATCAAGAAGACGATTTTCACAGTTATGAACTTCCTGCTGCCGCTCAAAGGTGTCATGGCCATGCACTGCTCGGCCAACGTCGGCAAGGAAGGAGACGTTGCACTTTTCTTCGGCCTGAGTGGAACCGGTAAGACAACGTTGTCGGCAGATCCCAAGCGTGCCTTGATCGGCGACGACGAGCATGGATGGAGCGACAGCGGAGTATTCAATTTTGAGGGTGGCTGTTACGCGAAGGTGATCTTCCTTTCCGAGGAACATGAGCCGCAGATCTACGATTGCACGCGGCGTTTCGGGACGATCCTCGAAAATGTCGTGTACGATCCCGCATCGCGTGAGATCGACCTCGACGATGACGAATTCACAGAAAATACCCGTGCTTCGTACCCGTTGGAGTTCATCCCGAATGTTGTGCCGGAGCGTTGCGTCCAGACGCACCCGAAAAACGTGGTCTTCCTGACTTGCGACGCTTCGGGCGTGCTACCTCCGATCGCCCGGCTCAGTCCGGAGCAGTCGATGTACCACTTCATCAGCGGTTACACTGCCAAGGTTGCTGGAACCGAAGCCGGCCTCGGGATCGAACCGGTAATAACCTTCAGCGCCTGTTTTGGTGCACCATTCATGGTCCATCATCCCTTCAAGTACGCGAACATGCTCGCTCAGAAGATGGAAAAGCATGGTGCTCAATGTTGGCTCGTGAACACCGGTTGGACCGGTGGAAAGTTCGGCATTGGCAAACGGATGAGCATTCACCATACTCGCGCTCTGCTGAATGCCGCCTTGGACGGGGAATTGGACAAGGTCAAGTTCCGCAAGGACAAGCTGTTCGGGTTCGACGTCCCGACGAGTTGTCCCGGTGTCCCTGAAGATGTTCTCGACCCGGCGAACACCTGGGGCAGCAAGGACGACTACTGGAAGACGTACGACGGCCTCGCCGCTCGCTACATCGAGAATTTCAAGCTGTATGAAGATGGCTGCCCGCCAGAGGTGGTCGCCGCAGGACCGAAGCGGCTCTCGCAGGTCTGATCATAATCCGCTAAATCCATAGGGGAGGCCAGAAACTTGGCCTCCCCATTCTTGTTCCTCCTCTCCCACTCCTCCCACTCCTCCCACTCTTCCACCCATGTTACCATTACATCCACACTGAATCGCAGCCACTGGCTCGCGGCTCACGGATCGAGAATCACCGCATTCCGGAGATAACACGTGAAGAAGTTGATGTCCGGCAATGACGCCGTTGCCCACGGAGCCTGGGAGGCAGGCGTCAAGTTTGCAGCCGGCTACCCGGGAACTCCAAGCACTGAAGTGCTGGAAAACCTGGCCAAATACGCGGAAGTCGACGCGCACTGGTCGACCAACGAAAAGGTCGCGTTCGAAGAAGGCATGGGCGCGGCGCTCGGCGGAGTTAGAACGATGGTAACCATGAAGCACGTCGGCCTGAACGTAGCCGCCGACCCCTTCATGGTTTTCCCGTATTCGGGGACGAATGCCGGTTTTGTCGTGTTGGTAGCAGACGACCCAGGCATGTATTCGTCGCAGAACGAACAGGACAGCCGCTACTTCGCGAAGATGGGTAAGGTCCCGATGCTGGAACCGAGCGATGCGGCCGAAGCTCTGTCGTTGACCAAACGTGCGTTCGA
>JBDGYW010000640.1:0-4210 GCA_039588935.1 Gemmatimonadota bacterium
AGACTGTTACTTGAGCCGAGTGCGTGGTGCCGTCATCGAATACCCAAAACGCCTTCACGGTCTTGCCAGTCAAGTTGATAGCCGCGCCATCCTGGTCAACGCACGTACCCGTGTATCCCGAATTGTCGCCTTCCACAAAGTCGTATGCCATGTCAGTCTCGCGCCACTCGGAATTTCAACACTTCAGCGTGTGTAGCCTTGAACTTGAGCGTTTCCGCTTTCGCCACTTGAAATTTTAGCACCTCGCTTTTCGTCACCATGAACCGGCCGACCGGCGAGGCCATCCACAGGCCGCAGAACGCCAACAGGTCTTTGAACCCAACTGTCGTCTTCCACAAAGTCGTAGCGAGTGCCATTAGGCTGTATCCGCTCCGATGATTGGTTCAGCATCCGGGTCCGTGCTCAGGCTTTGCGTGCCGAGCGCCGTCGAGTCGTCATCCTCCGTAATCGTCAGGGTCGTCCCCGAGACAGATATCTTGTTGACCAGCTTCGCGATTGCTCCGAGCAAACTGCGGAAGCTCTTGGCGTCACCGTCGCTCGAATCGCAGGCATTCTCGAAGCCGCGCCGGATAATGTGGTCGGCAATCTTGTTCGCGCCCGAGGCCGCAATCTCGTCCGAGGTAATCGCGCCGGTCGCAATCTTCGCGGCGGTAATCGCATCGGCTGCAATCTTCGCAGCCGTGATAGCCCCATCCGCAAGCGCGACGCCGGGGTCTTTCTTGATGCCGAATATCCAGTAAGGATCGACCGAGTCTTCGGGCGTGAACGGCAAGGTGACGACTGTCGCCAGCTCTGTAGCCAACACCCAATCGGTAATCCACGTCGCATGATACTCCGCAACCGAGTTATCATAGACGACAATCAGATAATCATTCAACTCGTCGTTGCCGTATGACTGACCAGTCAAGTGAAGGTGAGTCGTATCATTACCAGTTGCGCCGATGGTGCCCGAAGTCAGTATGAACACGTTCCAAAAGGCCAGCATCGCGCTCACGTTGGCGTTCAAGGTATCAATGTCAAGTCCACCGGCATCGCTGATCGGTAGCCCACCAGCGGCATCCGCAGCCGCATTCGGGAGTGGATTCGTCGTTCCGAGCTTGACGCCGTTCCATTCAGTTACCGAGACCTCCGGGTCAATCTGAACCGCCAAATGCTCGGTAAAGCAGGTCGCACACTTGACTGTCAGAATCACCTCGGGCACTCCGGCAGCAAATGCAGCATCCGGCCAATCCACACGATAGAGTCCCGGCTGGTCGGTCGCGTCTATTTCGATAGCCTTGTTAGCCGCATGTGCCGAATCCGTCGCCGCAAGTGCTGTCGCGTCAACCTTCGCTACTGGTGCTACACCCGAACGGACGTACTGGAGATCGAAATTGGTGACCGTCAGGCCAGTCGCGGCCGTACCATTTGAAGCCAGCCGCATCACGAAATACGTGGTAACGTCAGTCGCGCCGCCTGTGACTTGCATCAGTGCATCCCTCCGACAAGCTCCATCATCCCGGCGCGTGCGCCGCGTGGATGCAAGTAGGGCCAAGACCGCATTGGTGCTTGGCCGCGCATTCGCATGGAGAACGGCGCAACCGGCGGGTCGTCCGCTCGGGTGGTTCCCGTCAGCGTCAGGTCGTAGCCATTACCGCTAATGTCCAACTCTGGTGAGTGCAGACCCCACAGCGGATAGCATGCCTTGAGATTGGCAGCTCGGACCTTCCAAGGAAGGATGCCGCCCGCAAGCGAGGCAATCTCGACTGCTGACAAGGCAGCGCTCCATATAGATGCCCACGCCACGCGACCGGATAGCGCATAGGTTGGTGTAGAATCGCCCATGTAACCAACTGTGATACGGTCCAAACCGGATGGCGTCTTGTTGGCTGCATCCGAGCCTGCGGAGCCGCCATCAATGTATACAGTGCGCGAGGTAGCCGACGCAAATACGCCGCAAGCATGGTGCCACGTATTGGCGCTATAGCCAGAGCTAGTAGCAGCCTGGGCGCCACCTATGCCCCCCTGCACCTGCGCCCATAACTTATCGCCAATTACGGCGCCCATTGCTTGAAGGGTAAACCATTGATTCGCCACCGAGGCGTCGTAGATACCTATAAGAGTTTGGTTCAACGCAATGCTATCACTATAAAACCAGCACGCCAGCGTCAACGGCACCGCCGTAATCGGCGTACTGTTTACCTGCGCAAGCTCTGGAACACCGTCATCGAACAGTCGGCTCATCAGATGATTCCGCCCTGCTTCAAAACCACGTACACGAATAGCAGCGCCTTTTGCTCATTCGTCGCGTTCGTCTTGAACGGCTCCGGCAATCCGGTCTTGTAGTCCGGCCGGTTATCGTCAATCCAGCCGTCCGTATATGTCGCGGCTGCGCGAACCTGCTGCGTGCCGAGGGTGCAGCCACCGGGCGACGCGAACGCTGCCGCGGCGGCACGAATATCATCCACAGTCAATGCCATGACTGATTACTCCCAGATCAGATACGGCCAGAACCCCCACACGACCGCCAAGTCCCAACTGGCAGTCTTCAAATCAACATTCATCACGAGTAAGTGGTCAGTGCCGTACGTGATAGTGTCAGCATCAAGCGTGACCTTCGTAACAATCAGATCGTCAGCCCCGGCAGCCGTATGTTCGATTTCGAGGTCGCCCCCCCCATGCTCGTCATTCAGCCCGATATCGTCAGGCTCCTCGCCGTTCGCCACCGCCGCCCACAGGATGCGGAGATACGCACTTTGCGTCCCGCCCGCATTCGCCATGCTGCCAATGACCAGCTTGAGCGTCCCGCCCGGATTGAACGGCGGCAGCGGAAAGACCAGATTCCAGGTCGCGTCGCCGTCCAGCGACGCCATGACCCCAAGCAATTCGTGATAGCGTGCGCCGGCATAGACGTACGGAAACAGTTTCTCCGCCGTCAGCGGCACCGCACTCATTGGCACAATTGGCCCACCTGACACGATTGTCTCCTAGTTCACTGGCCGCACTGCTCCAAAGCACTCGAATCTAATCGCACACGCCGTCTGCGAGCTAACATAGACCTTCTGGTTGTCGCCGAAGCGCAGGGGTGCATACATCGGAAAGACAAGGCTCGTCACGCCCGCCGGAATCATTACCTCCCAGACCGTCGTATAGTCGGCGCCGTCATAGCCCTCGAACGTAAGGCCCGGCGTCGTCTGTGCCTGGGCCGAGTAGACCTGAATTACATATAGCTCGTATTCAAGGCCCGTGCCGGGAGCCGGATTGGCCGTTGTGCTGTGCGTCGGGTCCGCTACATAGAGTTGTGTTCGCGTCGTCTTACCGGCGTATGTACGGTGCAAGTGCGTTCGCTTGAAGTATGAACCAGTAAGAGCGCGACTCCTGGAAACCAGATAATTACTGCCACCCCCAACGCCCGGAGGTTCAAACTCAAACCCTTCATCAAGCCCCCCAGTGTCAGGATTGCCCGCTACTGGGGCAGGGTTAGTGCGCAGCCTGGTCGCCAACAGGCTGTAGAGGGGCCGGGGCCGCATGGCTAATTCACCGGGCGGATAGCCGCGTACACTTGGATGCGCGTCGGGTTCTGTGCGTCCGAAGTCTTAAAGAAGGGCACCTTGTTATCGCCGACTCGCAGCGGGCTTGCAGTCGGAAAGTAAAAAGTGCTGTCATTTGCCGGAATAACCAGCTGCCAAAGCGTAGTGCCGGTAACGGCATCCTGGACCGTTAAGGTTGTGCTGCCGACAACGTAAACGGTGAACGCATAGATTTCATATTGTAGGCCAGTCCCGGCTACAGCCCAATCAACGGGGGTAGCGGCCATTGTCGCAGGAACTACGGCTGTCTGCAAATCAGCGCTGGCAATAGAGCCCTGATACCGCTCAAAGTGCGTTCGCGTAGCCGGGCGCTTCGCAGCCATCTAGCACCTCCGTTACGCAACCACATCGACCAATGCACCGCCGGCAGCATCGTTCACGTAATTGTTGACGCAACTCTTGGAACTCTCGTCTGTCGTAATCGCGTTGGCGCTGCAACCCGGGAAGTAGTTATTGCGAATCGACCCGAGAATTTCGTTGTCGGTCATAGCCGCCGCAAAGACGATACCCACAGTGTCCGCCCCAGCATCTGCGGCCCCGATGAAATCGTTGTTGCGAATCGTCATGCCGTAGCACTTGTTGGCCGAACCCGGATCGACAAAGTTGATGCCGATCGAGTCGCCATCCGCCGATTCGATACA
>JBDGYW010000641.1:0-4204 GCA_039588935.1 Gemmatimonadota bacterium
GCCACACAGGCATTCGTGTGGTCGGAGTGCTCTGGCTCCTTGCCGCACTCGCGTTTTTCGCAGCCGGCGCATTGGTGGTCGGGCGACTGGAGGTGTGGCGACCGCTCACACTGGGCGTCACACTGTTATCCACGCTTCTATGCATTCTCGGCCTACCCGAATCACGCTTTGGGATACCAGTCAACATCGGCATCCTCATCTTCATGATCGCGGGTAGCGCCGTCGGATGGCTGGGCGTTTTCGGTATCTGAATCCTTACAAATAGCTAAACGTACGGACTGCAGACTCTGCTTGTCGCATTCGTCTACAAGAAACTCCCTGCACGGCAACTTCGGTCTCTTTCGACTCTCACTGCCCTGTTTGATTCCGCCAGAACTCATGGGCAGCGAAGCCCTCGACGAGCTGTCCTCTGGAACCCGGGCGTGCGGGGTATTGCCTATTCCGCGACCCGGCCCCAGAACAAAGAGTAGGTGAAGAAGGCGTAGTAGTCGGGGTGATCCAAGATGAAATCCGCAGATGTGGGATCACATAGACGCTGGTATTCGAGGCGGTCGTCGTGCTGCAACTCCGACTCCACCGAGGGCCACCTCATTCCGATCAGCGCGGACATCGCGCTCCGGATGTCGGCCGTTAGCGGCGCATGGACACTGCCCGCCAACGCCCGAGCATTGGGTTCTTCGAGCCCAACGTTCCTGAACCACCCCAGCCCACGGGACAGGTGCAGCTCTTCCGACATGCTGGAGTGGAACGGGGCCAGACCGGATGCCGTTGCACTCAAGCGAGCCTCCAGCATTGGGTGCCCTGGCAGCAGGCGTTCGGATGACCAGGCCATGATTGCCACGACCCCCCCCGGGCGAACCACCCTAGTCGTCTCCCGAAGCAGCGCCACGGTGTTTGACGTGCCATAGCCAACACAGTCGACGCTCCATGCCCAATCGAAACTACATTCGGCAAAGGGAAGACGGTCCGCATTGCCTTGCCTGAACTCCACTCGTCCTGACAAGCCAGACTCTTGGCCCAGCACCCGTGCATGATTGAGGAAGTCAGACGAAAGATCCAGGCCGGTTACGTGCCCGTTTTCTCCTAGATGATCTGCCAGCAGGAGAGTCTGAGTACCGATGCCACACCCTATGTCCAAACCTCTGCTTCCGGCGGGAAGTGCCACGGCCTCGATCGCGGCTCTGAGCGTCGGCTCCCGCAACGGAACGGTGACTTGGAGCTTGCGCAGATACTCAGCAGTGTCGCTGTTCATGCTATTTCTGCTTTGACAACCACTCCGCGAACGCCCGAAAAGCCCGTCCCCGGTGACTCACGGCGTGTTTCTCGTCGGGGGCGGCTTCACCGAAGCTCTTTTCCAGATCATCGGACCAGAAAAGTGGATCGTATCCAAATCCGCCGGTCCCCTGTGGCTCCTCAAGGATGTATCCGGTACAAACTCCCTCGAAGGTCTTTGGCAATGAGTCGGGCTTCGCCAAGAAAGACACTACACACCGGTACCGAGCCTTACGCCGCTCCCTCGGTGCACCCGCGAGCCTTCGCAACAACTCAGCGTTGTTGGCGTGGTCCTGGTGTTTCGATGGTACGGCAAAACGCTTTGACTTCACACCGGGCTGCCCACCAAGCGAGAACACCTCGATCCCCGAGTCGTCCGCAGCAGTCGGCATGTGGGATTTTTGTGCAAAGTACTCCGCCTTACGGAACGCGTTCCCGTCAAACGTGCCCGCATCCTCCAGCTTGTCCTCAACGACAGTCTCTGGGATCCCAACTTCGCCCGGGAAGGCACACCGATATGGGATGTCGGCAAGAATGGCCTTGATCTCGGTCTGCTTGCCAGTACTTCGCGTGGCGATCAACAACGGTGGCTTCACCATCCCAAGACTCTCCGTTGCTCAACAAAGAGCTGTTTGGCACCGGCGACTGCAAGATCGAGCGCATTATCGAACTCGGTGCGCTTGAACGGACGCCCCTCAGCGGTGCCTTGGATTTCGACGAACAGATCGGGCTCTGCCACCACTATGTTGGCATCGACTTGCGCAGCACTGTCCTCCGCGTACGCGAGATCGAGTCTCACCTCATCGTCCACGATCCCTACCGAGACAGCGGAGACAAGGGCTGCAAATGGATTGTGCACACCGTGCTCCTTTGCCATCCAAGCACAAGCATCCGCCGCCGCAACGGCGCTGCCGGTTATTGCAGCCGTGCGTGTGCCACCGTCAGCCTGAAGTACATCACAATCAACGTGAAGCGTACGCTCTCCGAACTGAAAACCTTTGAGCGCGGCACGGAGACTTCGGCCGATGAGTCGCTGTATCTCAGCCGTTCTACCACCGGGACCTCGCCGCTCTCTTGCCGTCCGTTCCGTCGTGGCACGCGGTAACATCGCGTACTCCGCGGTCATCCAGCCGAGGCCTGTTCCTCGACGCCACCCTGGGACGCCCTCCTCCACACTCACTGTACATAGAACAACCGTGTCTCCCATACGTGCGAGGCACGAACCCTCCGCGTAGGGGTTCGCGCCCCGCTCCAAAGAGACATGCCTCAGTTCATCAGCGCCCCTCCCGTCAATACGCGCCATGTGCAGTTCCTACTTCGTTATGGTGGATGATGTCGTTCACGCGGGTCCCCGGAACTCCGCATTCAATGCTCAGAGAGGACTCCTGATCTCTAGGTTGAGCGTGTCGGCCCGCGTGGTGAATGGCAGAATGAAAGTCACTTCATATGCGGTACTGATGATGATTTCCCTTGGTCGATACGTACGTTGGATTCGAAGGTTCGAACGAGCTGCGTTGGGAATGCCAAGGCTTTCGATCTTGCGTACCAGACGCCGCCGTATGGCTACATCGTCAATGTTTGTCGCGAACCCCGCCTGCGCCTTCATTTCCTCGATCAACTGCCAACGTTTGAAAAGAATGTCGCCAACGTCAACCCCGTAGTACCCCACGGTTGCAGCAATCATCAGGGAGAAAAGGCACCCAAGACGTGTCTTGCCGCGCCGGTTCCGCACCTTGCCGCAAGAACCGATCACCACTGCGACTGTGCTCCCTCAACAATGTCAGTCACGAGTTTCTCCCACGCCAATTTGCGCCCTTCCTGCTGTTCCGGAGGACGGTACTCACCGTCCACCTGCATGCTGGTACGCTCCCAGAGCACTCTGCCCTCCCGCTGGTCGTAGATCTCCACGCGCAGAGCAATCTGAACACGCCTTCGTGTCACATTCACGTTTCCGGCCTGTCCACCTTGGAAGGAAAGCGGAATGTCCGCAGTGTAGCCGAGGATCGTTCCTCTTACGACTGCGTCAGCAGTCGCCTCAGCCGAGGCACGCAACCCGAGGCGCTGTTCCATCGCCTCGCGGATCGCCTCCGAAGCCTCCTGGGTCAGCGTGGGCTCGGGAGTCTGATTGTCGAACGGAAGAATGGCGACCGTACGGATATGCTCCGGCAGCCCACCTCCGGCAAACCCGTATTGCCAGAAGCAGCCGCCGGCCGCGAGGCTCACGCCGAACAACAATAGTGCGCTACGGACGTTTCCAAACATCTGCTGAATGCATCACAGTAGTGTCAATACTCGCGACGTCGAGGATAAAAACGGAGGCGGTCTCAGGAAAGGTCAAAGTCGCCTTCTTGGGTAGATGTGTCTGGTCATCGTAGTCAACCTCAACATGTCCGACAACCTTGTCGAACCGGCGCATCGACGCGAGAAACCTGAACGGTGGCGTGACCGCCACGGAGTACTCCAAGGTGTCACCGTTTACTCCGTAGCGCCAGCGGCGGTTGCCTTGAGCCTCAACACCAAAGATGCTGGTACCGGCAGGCGGATCCCTTGGCATCCCGAGAGCCGCCCAGAAGAGAGGAATCGCTTGTATCAACGCCCCTACCTCCTCTTCGGGTACTGCCCAAACGACGTCTTCATCGACCAGGAATGCCGCGCCCGATCTTCCAAATGGGCCACGATAGTCAAAGCGGAGGGAATCGGGTGGTTCAACCCGAAGTGCCGCCTGCCCACGGACGGCCCCGCGCTGTGTCTGAAAGGTCCAGCGTAGATCGTACCGCGTCGCGCACGGTGGCGCGAGGCCGACTACCCACTCGCGGACCGTTTGCATGTCGATGCGCGCCATAGCATCAGGACTGAGCACCAACGGCTGAGGTCTGCACCCACCGATTGTGGCCAGCACGAGCAGACCCCCAAGATGCTTTACCACTCGATA
>JBDGYW010000642.1:0-4204 GCA_039588935.1 Gemmatimonadota bacterium
AATATTGATCTCCGTCCGGAGGCGGGCGCGACGTTGAAAATCTTCCCCGGCGCAGGCGGCGGTGGCGGTGGTGGACCGAACGCAAACGGTGGTCGTGGTGGTACGCAGGGTGCGGTAGGAGAAGACGGTTCGGGTGTCGGCGCGGGGAGCGGTGGTGCAGCAGGTCCGTATTATACCGGGAACGGTAGTGTAAATGAGATCGGCCCCGGGACGATCGACAAGACCCCTCCGTAGGAGAGCGACGTGGCAGACGGGAACTACATGCCGCACATCGTGGGTGGTCTTGCGACAGTTGTGCCGATCGGGATCGCGATGTGGGTCACGATGCGTGGTAACAGCAAGCGAGAGGGCGAAGTGGGTCAGAAGCTCGAGCACTTGAAGGAGGGTTTGAAAGAGGTGAAGAAGGTCCAGGCCGACACGACCCAGCAGATCGAGACTGGATTTTCGAAGCTTCCTTGCGACACGCGAGGCCAACAAATCGCCGTGATGGAGACAAACATCAAGACCCTTATAAAAGACAAAGACCGACGAAACGGGGTAAAGACGCCATGAATGTGCTCTGGGCGTATATCGTGGCTGCGGCGACGGTCGGTGCGGCTGCGGCAGGGATTGCGTTCACCGACTACCACTACTGGGGGGTTCACACGCCCGCCTTCGAACTCGTTCAGGCGGAGATGCTTTACGACAAGTGCGTGCGGGAGTGTAAGGAGATCTGTCAGATCACCGGCAACTCCTGCGAGGAAGGCAGTTGCGAAGCCTTTTGTAAGGCGAAGTACCTGCAAGGAGACTAACATGAAGCGACTGCTAATCTTTCTATTGGTGTTCGGGTTCGCAAACACCGCACTCGGACAGGCGTGGGTCGGCAATCAGACGACAGCACGCGTCGGGGGCGTCTACTACTACGAGTTCTCCGATACGACCGACTCCAGCCTGCTCAACGTGCAGGTGTGTGAGTCTCTGTTTGTGAGCTTCAACTCCGACACGACCGGCACGAACACGGGCTGCGAGATCTACGTGATGCAGTGCGAGGTCGCCTCCATCTCGGCCAATCATTGCTCGGAGACGGTCGGAGATGCCAATGGCGACGGCATCATCGATGCCACTGACCGTGTGACACTCACCGGGGCCATCGGCAGACAGGGATTTCGTTACATTCAGACGAAGCCTCAGATCTATATCAAAGTGGAGGCGAATCCGAGCAGCGACTCTTGTCGGGCGACTGTGCGCTGTAACGATTCTTAGGAGAGTACAATGGCTCGCGTACTTCTACTCGCGGCCCTGCTCATCGTCCCATCATGGGCCTGGGGGGCAGGGCTCACCTGCGTGATGAGTTCAAGCGGCACGATGTCCGCTACGTCAATTACGCCTTCAAGCTGCGCTCCAGCCGATCAGAACGACATGTGGCAACTCGGCAATGGAGAGAACGAGACGGTCGATATCGACTTCTCTACTCATACTGCCGGTACGTACACATTGACGTTCGGAGGGGAGACGACATCAGCCATCACCTTCTCCGCTGGTACTGGCGATTCCGGGTATCTAGAAGACGCTCTGGAAGGCCTGAGTGCAATCGGACCAGGCAACGTCCACGTGCAGCGTACGTCGACGACCACGATTCACCGCATTCTCTTTGAAGGAGACCTTGCTTGCACGAACGTCGGGGTAATCACCGCAGACTTCGCGGGGCTCGGAGGGGCTGGCAGTCCATCGGTCTCAGTTGTCGATCAGGGAGTCGTGGGCAACGCGATAACGGTCGTCAATACCGCCAACGTCACGCAGGGAACCAACGCGGCAGCGGGTATCGATATTCGCTGCAATGTGACCATTAACCCGACGGACGGCATCGACTGGCAAGTCGGCCCGGCCGGGCTGACAATCGATGCTGGCGCTACTGTGGAACTCAAGGGCAGAGTTCGGGCGATTGGCGCTGCTTCGCCGACGACTCATGCGCTGCCCTGGACCGACGATGATCTCTGGACTGTCTGCGAGGTCAATGATTGCTCTGGGAACTGCGCGACGAACCCTGACGAGCTTCAGCTCCTCTGGACCGCTGCGAAATGCAACGACCCTGTCAATCCCGATCCCGGCGATCCCTACGTCGACGAAGCAGTAACCAATACGGCTGTAGGCGATCTCGTGGCCTTCGTGCCCGGCTATGGCTGTCCAGACGAAGGGTGGATGTACGAGGTCACCGCGACGAGCGGGGCCGCCTCGCCTACGCTGACGATCGCTCCGATGCAATCGGTCACAGACCAGGAGGGTCTGGATCTCGTCGAGAAGGAGCTGATCGATACGACGCTCTCTGCGAATGAGGCGATCGGCTCGACGGTTATCAACATTCAAGACGCAATTGTTACAAGCGCTGACATGTTCACTGGACGTTGGGTACGAATCGACGGCGACGACAGGATGTACCAGATCGGTGAGACGAGCGCGACAGCGGACACGCTCACCCTGGTCGACCGGCGCGGACTTCAAAAGGCGTACTCGTCTACTGATTCCGTCGTGATTCATCCCGACGCGATTCATGCTGGGTGCAGGTTCGTGGTGATCAATCCCGTCAAGATCTCTAGCGCGACGACGGGCGTGACGGAGGCACTTCAGGAAGATACGCCGACTGATCTTCATGGGAACCTCGACTTGCAGTGGGTCTGGTTCAAGGAGACGGGACCGGACTCTCTGAACAACTACGTTGCAACAGCTGCGAATTCACTCGGGCCTCTGTGGTACTCTGACGGCCACAACGGCACCGACTCCGTTCTGACGATTCATGGCGTTGACGGCTACCTCGCCAACTGGATCCAGTCGACAGGTGACGCCGACGATAACAGTGGGGCGTGCTCTGATTGTCGCATCCATGGGATCAAGATCAGGCAGAGCATCTCCCCCAGGATCGGCTGGTACACTCGGCGTTGGGGGGCAGACGACTGCATACTGTTCGATGGGGTCCACGGTCCGGTAGTGAGCCCAACGATTGACAACTCTCGCTGCCAGTACTCGACCGCGGCTTCCGACTCGGGGCAATGGGTCGAGGTGTACCCGGTGGGCACAGTCGTCGGTGATGTCAATCTTGGGCACGCCGAGTGCGTGAATTGTACATCCTACTGGAGCGACGCAGCTCCGGGCCAGTGCTCAGATTGTACTCTGAATGTGACGGGGAGCGCCTTCGCTCTCTACATGGGCTCGTGGTCGTCTCTGAATGGCTACGTGTCGAATCTCTACGCGTACAGGCTTGACGAGCCAGCGGGTGGGATGCTTCCGGTCGAATCTCGTGCCTCGTTTTTCGAGCGTGCTCATAGCGGCACCTATCCCCTCAATCAGGCGACAGGTATCCGCACGTACAACTCGGTCTACTACGAGCCAACAACAGACGTAAACGGCTTCACTCTGCTCTTCGCTGGGGCAGCCGACTACGACTACATCTTCGATAACGTCGCGATCCTCAAGCCCGATCATCCGAACAACGTGACGGCGAACCAGGGCAACGTCTTTGCAACCCCGGCAACGAACACCCCCTACGCGGGGACGCACTCAATCACGGATGTGCTCGTATGGTGCGACCCTGAGAGTCTTCCCGCAGGGCTCTCCGTTGGGTGGCGGGCGAATGGTCCTACGGATATCACAGGCTACGAGATCGACGGACTCGCATTTGCAAACTGCCAGACAGGGCAATGGGTACGAGCGATGTGGGGTACGGATGCACTCTTCGCCGATATTACCTGGGGGGACGGGCCGTACTTCTATGATATCGTCGAGCACGCGAACCTCGACGCGAGCTTCCCATCAACCACACTGCTTGGCGGGCCACCGGGATTCGTAGATCCTGCCGAGCTACGCTTCGATGTTCACCCTGGCAGCGCACTCGACAAGGCCAGCTCAGGAATTCGGAAGCGGGCGGGGGTCTGCCGAGAGAAGCCGTGGCACACCTGGGCTCAACTGCCCGTGAAGCACGCTTGTGTGGGCCCACCCATCACCACCATAGCTCCCCAACTCCAAGTCTATTGAGGAGGGTCCAATGCGTTGCGTGTGGCTCCTCGTCCTGCTCTTCGCTGGATCCGCATGGGCTGTCGATCTTCAAGACCTCAACGTTCCGGCAGACAGGATTCCAACGTGGTACATCACTGCCGAGGCCGAGAGCTGGTATGCCCAGGCGCAGAACTGGCCCGAGTACGACGTGACTTGCGATCCAGGCCCATGTGCCGAT
>JBDGYW010000643.1:0-4198 GCA_039588935.1 Gemmatimonadota bacterium
TCCTCGGGCAATGCGGCAAAGAGCTGCTCGGCGGCCCCCCCTAACACCACCTCCGTGCGTTCACCGTGATCCGGTAGTGCCTCCGGACGTTCCTTGAGGCCTATCTGTCCAACGCGGAACACCCAACGACCCAGTCGACCTTTCAACAGACGCCGCCACAACTTGGGTGCACCCAGCTGCGACCAAAGGCGTCTAATGGTGAGCATTGGGCCGCCCACCGCAGCGGCAAGACCCAGTACCAAAGTGACGTCCGACTCGAACACAAACGCAGCGCCCACACCGAGTGCCGTGACGGTCAACCCGATGCCGGCGGTAAGCCAAGGCACTGAACGTGAGGGCCGCCGTTCCAGGACTTCCTCCTCGATATCAGTCCGCTCGGCCAGCTGCAGGCCGGCGCGAAGCGCGTGGTGTGCGTATCCCCGCTTGAGTAGCTCACGAGCCTGGCCAATGAGCTGCGTGGCCCTGGCTGCGCCGAGGCCGAAGAATACCGTGAGAAACACCATTTCAATGCCGAAGAAGATGCCGAAGAAGTCACCCTCCGTGGCTCTGATGAGCTCGAACACGGTTGCACTGCCGAGTGCTCCGCCGAGGAAGGTTGCTATGTCTCCGCCCACGAGGTCGGCCTCGCGCCGAAACCGATTCAGCGGCGCGGGCACTCTCACCAATGCGCCGCGGCTGGTCTCGATCTCGCTGGCAAGCGTCTCGGCCGACGATGGGCGGGCTTCCGGGTCCTTTGACAAACAGCGGTCGATCGTCTCGGCGAACCGCGTGGGCAGTCGTGGCGCCAGCGGGCCGAGTTTAGGCGCCGGCTCGCTGGCGCGCTTCAATAGGTATCCGGCCACGGAGTTCGACTCGAAGGGGAGCTGACCGGACGCCATGAAAAAGGTGGTAACACCCAATGAATAGAGGTCGCTCCTTGGGTCCACCTGCCCGCCTACAGCCTGCTCAGGACTCATGTATTGGGGAGTGCCGCGTACCGGACCGGACGGCGGCGTGTCGCTGGCTTCGATATCACGCGCGATGCCAAAGTCGGTAACCAATGCGCGGTCGCTTTCCCTGTCGATGAGCACGTTTTCGGGCTTCACGTCGCGATGTATCACTCCCCGCGCGTGCGCGTGCGCGAGCGCCCAGGCCACCTCCTGACTCACGCGCATCACGTCCGATGCTCGCATCGGCCCATCGCGTCGCACCCGTGCGCCGAGCGTCTCGCCATCTACGAACGCCATCACGAAGAACACGAGATCGCCGTGCTCCTCTACGGCGTGGATTTGGACGACGTTGGGGTGTGAGAGGCCGGCGGCTGTGCGCGCCTCGCGGAGAAACCGACTCCGTACGGTCTGGTCCGTTGCCAGGCCGGGTGGCAGGAGCTTGATGGCCACCCTTCTGTCGAGCGCCACGTCACGCGCGAGAAACACCACTCCCATACCGCCGCGGCCGAGTTCTCGATCGAGTGAATAGCGCCCGGCGACGGCGCGCTGAAGCGCGAGGAATTCGGGCGTAGTTGTCATACGGACATCGGTTGCTGGTGGCAGCGGCTCCCTTTGGTGCTTCAACCCAATGTACGGTGGCGCTGGGAGTTTGGTTTCCCTTGAGATGCCGGTCCCGCCACCCTCAGCGGTTCGTACCGCCCTCCGCCGCCATTCTTGCGAGGCGCTGTCTCACGTCGTCGACCTGAGGCTGCAGCTCAGCGTCGGCGTCTTGCCATAGGTTTACGAACCGATCGTAATAGTCGATTGCGTTCGCCTCGTCTCCGCGGGCCTCGTACAGCTCGCCCAGCCGAACATACGCGCCGGGGAGTTCGAACGGGTCTACGTAGATCCGGTCATCGTCGGGTGTGTTGACGAAGCGATCCAATACCGCGAAAAGAGAATCGGAATTGCCCACCTGGTCGTAGAGTTGAGCAAGCAGCGGAAGCACACATACGCTGCAAAACCCGCGGTCTGACCTTAAGAACCTGTCAAGGGCCTCATCGGTCCGGCCTTCGGCGAGTGCCAGAAATCCGAGCGCCCTCTGATAGTCGGTCTCCGTCAACGCACGATACGCTTCTGGCACCTCTCTTTCGAACTGTGCCAGCATCTCGCGGGCCATGTCGACGCGTCCCGCCCACGCGTAGAACTCTGCGAGTTCGGCGTAGGGGCGATCGAACGGTTCGAGTCGATCCAAGGGAAACGACACCAACGCTGCCTCGACTCTGGCAATCGGCTGCTCCGCGCTTCCAAGTGCACCGATCTCATACCGACCCATTGAGATCGCATCAATCAGGAACTCACG
Source organism: Gemmatimonadota bacterium (assembly GCA_039588935.1). Lineage (GTDB taxonomy): Bacteria > Gemmatimonadota > Gemmatimonadetes > Gemmatimonadales > GWC2-71-9 > JBDGYW01. The sequence continues at coordinate 2,272 of JBDGYW010000643.1, forward strand.
GACTTGCCGCCCTGACGCCGCACGGGCTCTGCTCGCCTCCAGGGCGCGCTCCGCAAGGGAGAGTCGACCGCGGATCCCGGCAAGAGCCATTTGGCCCCTCGTTGCCAAAACTGCGCCGGCCAAATCGCCGTACGCCGCCCAGGTATCAAGGGCCTCCTCGGCCGTGGCATAGTCGAACTCTGCAACCGCAATGAAGAACCGGTGAACGTGATACATCGGGTGACCCGGGACGGTGACGGCAAAGCGCTCGTTCGCGGCATGTGCCTGCGTCAACCTGCCCAGGTCGATATTGCTGCCTACGATGTTGAAGGCCGCAGTCTGGGATGAAGGATCGAGAGTCCGGGATTGTACGAAATACTCGAGTGCGCGTTCGTATTGGCGGCTTTGGCTGTACATGACTCCAATGTTGTTCAGGAGTGCCGCATCGTCAGGCTCCAGGTCGAGGAGAGTCAGGTATACGTTCAGCGCCTCTTGCGTCTCATCTCTTCGCATGTGGTACGAGCCTTCCGTCCACAGCCGCTCCTTTTCCGTCAACCTGTCCCGATACTCGTAGGCTTTGTTCATCGACGTCATGGCCAGGGCCCGGTCAATCCCGTAGTTCCCCAGTAGAATCGACAGACTGCGATACGCCCCCGCGAACGCCGTATCGAGCGCGATGGCTTCCTGGAAGAGAGTCGCTGCTCGGCCAGCTTCGCCCGCGTCCATCGCTCTGGACGCCTGTGAGTATTTCCGCAACGCGGGCAGCGAACCGGTAGTGACGCGCTCCAGCGGCGGTCCGCCCCTGATCGACTTCAACGATTCGCCTACCCGCTCGCGTAGGCCTTTGGAAAGTCGATCGAGCGTTTCAACCAACTCGGTCGAATCCCTTGCGGTCTCTCGCAACGGAACCAGCACGTTCCCGGAGGTCGCATCGAGGAGCTGTGCGGACAAAACGTACGAACCACCCACGGAATTGATTTCGCCGGAAACCACCGCTTTTATGCCTTCTCGCGTAGCCACCTCTCGTGCCAGGTCCACGGTGATGTTGTTCGGCGGTTCTCTCTGCATTCGCGCGAAGGCTTCGGCCAGGTCGCTTCCCTGTACCAGCGTAACGGTGGGCGACTGGCCGAGATCCACCCTGAACGCTTCGGTAACCGCGTTTGCCCGGCTCGTATCCCCCGACTGGTCAACGAAGTCGGCCAGGATTATGCGGCCCCGTTCTTCGAGCACTCCGGTCGCAACCAAGGTTCCCACCGGGCCAATGCCAAGAGTACGCATCAGCATGTATCCCGCAACGAGAAGTGCCAGGCCCACAAAGGCAACCAGCCCACCTGCGATCACCCGCCGCCAGGTGAACCAACGGCTTGCCGCAGATTCCTCCGCCTCCGGCATCTTGCGATGTTTGGCCGACAGTCTGCGCCTCTCGAGTCTGAGCGTGGACAGCAGGATCGGCAGACCCACGACAAGGAGCGCGAGCGCGGCCGGGAACACGAAATCGGGAAGCCCCAGGGCCATCATGAGCGCGTACGAGATCCCCGCCACGGTCGCCGCCGCGACACTGTACAGTGCAACCAGTTGCGCGGATCTGAACGAGCCACTCGCTTGGGCAGGCGGCGCGGCGAACGCAGCCGTACCGCTCGGCGTGGCCATTGTGCCGATCTGGTGCAGCAGGTCGGACGTATCCTGCACTCGGTCGGCCGGCAGTTTCTCGAGGCACCGTGTAATCAGCGCGGCCAACGCTGGTGGGACGTTCGCCCGGTATTTCTCGATCGGCTCGGGTGTCTCCGTCACATGTGCGGCCAGCACCGCCTGAGGTGTCGTACCGCCAAATGGTGGCCGGCCCGCGATCATCTGGTACGCCAGGATACCAACCGCATAGATGTCGGCCCGATGGTCAACCGTCGGATCCGCCGTGGCCTGTTCCGGCGCCATGTAGGCTGGAGTTCCC
>JBDGYW010000644.1:0-7021 GCA_039588935.1 Gemmatimonadota bacterium
TCGCCGTTGTTGGACCGCGACCCCGCAGCTCTGGCCATCCAGCTCCAGGGGGACCGGGAATACCGGCAGGCCCGTTTCGAGGCGGCTCTGTTGTTCTACCGGCGTGCGTTGGCCCGAGACTCCGCTCTCACCTTCGCCGCACTCAAGGGCGCCCAGGCGGCGCATTGGTCCGAGTTGCTTGAAGAGGCGGAGACATTCGCGGCGATCGCCGTGCAACAGGAGATGCTGTTGACACCGCGGTATCGTGAGTTTGCTCACGGCTTGCTGCACTACCTGCGAGGCGAAGCCGACAGCGCCGTCGTACGCCTGGGCGCGGCGCTCGAGTTACGGCCGGAGTGGGCCGAGGGGACGATGGCGCTTGCCGAAGTCTATCACCATTTGCTGCCCCGAGATTTGAGCCTTAGCGACCATGCTGACTCGCTGTTCGAAGAAGCGTGGCGTATGGACCCAGGTTTTCTGCCCCCGTTGCTGCATCTGGCTGAATCTGCTCTTCGGGAAGGACGTGTTGACGACGCAGATTCTCTGGTCGCCGAGTTGGAGCAGATCAACCCCGATTCCGCCCGCGTCGGTCACCTCGCGGTGATGACAAGGTGCGTGCGCGATGGGCCCAGCGTGGTCGATTGGCAAACGATTGCCGTTGTGGTCCCGAGAATCGTGCTCGAGGCTGGCAAGTTGCTCTCGGGTGGAGCAAGTCAACCGGAGTGTGCCGAGGCTGCGTTGCGCGCTGTGCGCGGCGTGCCCGATGCGGCGCACAACTTGTTGTGGGGGGCGACGGTAACACTTCAAGGATTGCTAGTCGCGCAAGGTCGCGAGGCCGAGGCCGTGTCGTTGCTGGACAGCGCTCGAACCGCCGGGTGGTCGGGTGCATTTCCCTCCTATCTGCTGGACGCAGTATCCGGCGCGGTTGGCGAGGAGATGGATGCCCGGGCACAATCGGCGGTGGATCTGGTGCGCGAGTACCGAAACAACGATTACGACGTTATCACGAATCCGCAGACGTTGTGGCTGTTGGGACTCTGGCATTACCGCCACGCAAACATGGAGGAACTCGAGCGCCTGCGGGATGCACTGCTGCGATGGAATCTCGACGAAACGCAGGTCGCACGCGCGAGGATGTTTGGGGCCGAACTGTCGGCGCGACTGCTAGCCGCACGAGGTGACACTACACTAGCGATCGAGCGGATTTCGACGATCGATTACCCGGTTCCCCGCTCGACCGTTTCGTGGGATATCGGCGATCCTCTACCAGCCACGTACCTGTTCCTAGCGGAGCTGCTTGCGGGCCAAGGGAGATACGCGGATGCCGAGCGAGTCGCTACGAAGCTTGACCACCCGGCACCAGCGGCGTTCTTGCCGTTCATTCCGGCGAGTCTGGAGTTCCGGGTGCAAATGGCCGAACAGTTGGGGAACAACGGCCAAGCCCGTACATACCGTCACCGACTTGAACGTCTGGGCCGTGTGACGCCGTGACTGCATGGCGTTGGGGTGAAACGGTCGGCACGGCAGCGAGTGCGAACACTGAGTGTGGACCGAGCGATCCGAACAATGGACTGCCAATTTACTCATACCACGGAGGTGAGTATGCGCAAGATGCAATGGGTGCCGTTAGTCGTATTCGGTGCTGTATTGTGCCTGGGGGCCCAGTGCCCGAGCCAAGCGGATCACGATGCGTTGCAGGCTGCTCACGATGCGTTACAGGAACGCGTAGATGACATCGAGTGGTACCTGAAGCGTGGTGTCCCTGCCGACGCCAACCGAAACGATGTGACTGAATCGCTCGAGAACTGGCTCAAGCGCGTGGCTGCCGCGCTTTGCGCAGCCGAGGACGCCGCAACTGCCCCTCAGGGTACGCAGCTGTGCCCGGATGCGGGCCCTGGTGGCTCCGGCGATCCGCCGCCGACCCCCCCGTTCTTGTAGGTCGTTTGCGGATCGCGAGTGCTGGTCCATCCGGCAACGCTGCCCTAGGGTGGCGTTTCCGGATGGACAGTTTCTGGCGTCCCAATAACGACAGCAAGCGAGGCAATTCCTAGATTTCGGTGAACCCTGCTCTGGTTGAGGTCATGTAGTCCCGAGCGGTTGATCAAAAACGACATTTCGGGACAGCCGGTCAATTCGCTTTCAATCATCGCTGCGCCACGGTGGTGGTGACCCACCTGAAACAGCCACCCAAGGGCACCGACCAGATGTTGAAGAAGGTGGGGAGCGACAGGGAAAGCACCAACCGTGCATCTGTTTTACCTTAATACCCGATGAACAATCGCCGCACCATTTGGCCACCCTTCCTCCGGGGTATTCGGCCGCTGGCAGAACAGTGGCGCGATTTCTGGCGCACGCCCGACCCCTTGCTGCTGCACGAGGGCGGCAGCGGCGAGCTCACTGTCGCACGGCTGCGTCTTCTGGTGATTACGATTCTCCTCGTGCTGCCGCTACTGGAGTACGTTCAGACACCTGACTCGCTGACTGCTCGTGCCAGCTTCTGGACCGCTTCAATTGCATTCGTGCTCGCCGTAACGGTCTTTGTTCTCATCAAACGCTCCTTCTATCGCCCGTGGTTCGGGTTTGCCACGAGTATCATGGACGTCACCTTCGTGAGCGCCGCTCTGGTGGTGTTACTCGTTGTTGGGCGTCCGGATGTCGCCGCGACTAGCCATATCATCTATCCGGCCTATTTCATTGCCGTGGGAGCGATGGCCCTTCGATACGATGCGCGGATCTGCGTACTCGGTGGTTTGCTCGGGCTACTGGAATACGCGATCATAATCGCGTTTGCAGACGCGCACTGGAACCTGGGTGCACCGCCGTTCTCGTTGTCTGAATACGGTCAGTTCAGCCTCCAGCCTCGGCGATCACTACTCTCGGCTCGCGATTTTGGTCTGCGCTGTGATGCTGAGCACGGACGTGGCCCTCCGGAAGCAACGGCTGCGTTGGCTCGCAGCCAGGGACCCACTCACGGGACTGCTCAACCGCGGGTTCTTCGACGAACGAATGCAGGCCGAGGTGTCACGTACCAACCGCACTGGACGACTGCTTTCGGTTGCACTAATCGACATCGACAACTTCAAAGATTTCAACGATGAATTCGGTCATATCGTGGGCGATGAAGTGCTTCGTGTTTTGGCGGGGATCTTCCAGGAGTCACTGCGCAAGAGCGACCTGATCGCCCGGTACGGAGGTGAGGAGTTCATAGTACTGTTCCCTGAGACGCCAGCGGAGTTTGCCGTGCCAACCGCCGAACGGTTGCGGCTTGCGGTCGAGCAGACGACCGTAACCGTGAGCATTGGGGTGGCTGAACTGCCCACCGACGGCAAGGACATGCGTACGGTCATCGACCGCGCCGATATGCGCATGTACGAAGCCAAGAATGGCGGCCGGAACCGGCTGATCGGGCCGCAAGAGCTGGTGGTGGTTTCCGAAGCCAGAATATCCGGACCCGTCGAGGAAGTTACTTAGTCCGGTTACTTACCAAATATCAGGAACGGATCGCGTGCGGTTGCATCGTGAGTTCCTCAATGGGCTCTCAGCCATAGCTGGCGCTTTCCTCGAATACTCTGCACCGTCCCAATCCGATGTCCGACACCGAAGTGGCCGCAGCCTCTCTCCAGTTGACCGGGGATTGACTCCTCTGACCTGTCAACGAGAAAGGACAAGGAGAAGCGGCATCCGCACCAGTGGCACGGATGCCGCCCGCAACCTACCGCTTGACGATCAACTTGGCTGGCTCAGAGTCGCCGCCGCCTGGCTGGGGATTGCGAACACATATCGAAATCTCCGGGCCCGTGCTCAGTTCGTCGACTGAGAGTGTCAACTCGATCTGAGTCTCACCCTTCAACGTGAACTCATGTTCCCGACCACCCACCAGGACCTTTGATTCTGAGATAAATCCGGCTCCCTTCAGGACGACGGTCTGGTCTTCATCCATAAAGACATCTGGAGGCTCGATGCCAGCGATGCGCGGTTTTGGATGCCCCTCAAGGGAATCACGGTCGGCGCTTCTCGGAGCGAACAACGCGACGAACACGTCACGTAGCTTTTCCGTGGCTATCGCGGTGAACAGTCCAACCATGCCAGCGGCCGCCGCCATACTGTAAAGAGCGTTTCCTGGGCCGGAAACATCCGACACGAAACCTGCCCGCATCACGATATAGAACACGACCGCGAGTGCACTACCGATCAGAGGCCTTACCACGTACCACGGTAGCCAACTCGACACGAGCGTGCGGTTGCCGACGAATTTCGCGTATGAAGAGGCAATGTGGATCCAGCTGCCAAGTGCGCCCATTAGGATCACGATGAGGAGGATTCGGACGCCACTCGTGACGTCGTGAACGGTAGCTACCTGAGCGAAGGCTAGGATCTTGGCGGCACACATCCGGTTCATGAACGTAGAATCAACCGCCAAGCGTCTGAGTGCTGCAATGCGCTCCGGCGAGGGTGCACCACGTTGGTTGACGCCGATGACAATGTCCTCGGGTGGGCTGTCAGGATTGGCACCTTCATTCGTAGCGTCAACTGTTGTTTGCTCACTCTCAGCTGCGATCGTGGCACTAGCGCCAACGACCTCGTCGCACAACGATGATCCGGCTTGGCCGAGGGGCGGCCAAACACCGTAGACGTTTTGAATAAGCAGGAATCCTACAACTAGGACGTACACGCCGAGGGCCCAGGCCCCAGTCATTCCTACAACCCGTCGTGCTGAGGGATCTATCTTCTGGCCTGCGTTCGCTTGATTCCGGCCTAAGATCGCAGCCCACAATCGACTATACCAAGGAACTTTGCTGGGATCTTGGTCCTTCTGCGTTCGCTTTTGGGCATCAGTTCGACCGGCAGGCGCTTTAGGTGAAGTCATCTTCGGCGTCTCCTTTATGGGTGGTCGGAGGGTCTCACGCCAAACAATGAGGTGTGCTAAGTTAGGGCCAAGGTAGGGTGCCGGCTAGAGCCAGACTGCCTGTTGGGCGGATGCTTTTCAGCCTGCCCGCCGCTCGTGCTACGTTACCTACCGCCATCGATCAATCGCGCGTGAACATTCAGCAGGCAGGCATGATATGAGCACGACAGAGACGATTGCCGAACTTCGCATGCGTCTGCGGGCATTCACCAAGGCCGACACCGCTTCTCCCTCGGTCGGTTTTCTGGAGCCCGGTCGGTATTTGGTGTTGGAACACCGTCGAAAGCACCCTAACAGTGATACCGATTACGCTCGGATCGAGGCGCATCATTTGGGGCCAGGCGAGAAGTGGATTTGCTCGCGTTGGGGCACGGTCGACTACGCCACGATCAAGGATGTCGAGGTTGTTGATGCTCGCCGCCACAAGTTCGACGATGATCCACTAGCTGTACCAGAGCAGAAGCTCGTTACCCTACTCGAGAAGTTTCACGACTTCCAATATGACCGAGATGACGCTCAGTACCCCTACGATTTGAAGGACATTTACGTTCCCAGGGGCCACGAGTTTAACAACTGCTGTACGTTCGTTGAGGCTCTGCTGGTGAAGGCGTGGGAGTTGTCTCCGCACTTCCAATGGAATGTGATGCGTCACCGCCAAATGATGATCATGAGCAATGAAGACATGTTCTCACCGGTCACGGCCGCCGTAGAAAGCGGAATGGCCGTCTCGGTGCCGAATCCCGACAGCAAGCCCGGCCCATGGACAGTCGTACAGGGTTGGCGGCACAAGTGGAGGGGAGGACACACGTTCATCATCGTAGATCACGACGCGAGCACCGACAAAGTGCTAATGCTCGAATCGAACAGTGCATACAAACTGAATGGCGTTGGGCTGCGCGGGATTGGAAACCTGACCGACACCAAGCCGAACCCGCCCAAGCCCTGGAACAGCGAAGACGGCGTCTGGACCTGGGCCAAGGTACGAAACACATACCTCCATAGACGCCAAGCGCAGCTCAGAGTGAAGGGCCTGATGTGGAGCAGCCAGACAACCACGCCCTGAGTCCGGGCTGACGACGAAGGAACACATGACCTACAAACCAAAGCCCATCGATACGTCCAGCGTGGTGCTGCCCCCCACACTCCTGCAATTTACCGAGCGGCTGGCTGAGAATGCGCACCACTTGTGGGCTCAGCAGCGATTCGCAGAAAACTGGGAATTCGGCGCGGAGAGAAACGACGAACTGAAGACCAACCCTAACCTAGTGCCGTACGAAGGACTACCAGAGTCAGAAAAGGACTACGACCGCACCAACGCCATGGAGACCTTAATGGCGGTGGTAGCGCTCGGGTACCAGAATGTGGCACCCGAAAACAAGAGGTGAACGAGCAAGTCCTGGGGGTACAGGTTATGCCTGCAGCTCCTCCACCACCCTCTCCCTGATTGCCTCTAACGTGATCCCTTCGTTCGCGCTGATCGGGTCGCCGCTCCCAGGCCGGCTCGCCACACCTGGTCGACAGAGCCAGGCGCGTTCACGCGAGTGACCGAAGAGTCTCCCTCCACATCGTGCAGCTCGAGGAAGACGGTGGCCGAGTCCTCCCTGGGCACAATACGTCCGGTGACGAAGAACGCGGCGTTCCTGGCCAGGGTTACTCGCGCTGCCCACTGTCACGATCACGGCTGCATCGGTGCGCACCATCCCTCCAAAACGTTGAGGTCATCCGGATCGACGTGCCCGAAGGTCTCTTTGTCCTCCCTCCAATCCGCGAGGTGGGTCCAACGCTCGATCTCAGGCTCATGCTTCAGGATCCACGGTGTATACCCAGCGTCGGGCACGTTCTCGACGTTTTTGGTTCGCAGTTTCACGCTCCCGTGAATCACCGGTTTTCCGTATAAGCTGTTGTCCCAGGTTCGCTGACGCGCAGGGAAGACTCTCTTCTTCAAGCCCACCGATCCGAAACTCATACATGGTTGGCGACGGCGGCGATCACCGATTCGAATTGCGGGATCACCTGTCTTGGAACCGTGTCTCACCCTCTGTCACCCCCATCGCAGCAACCGGGGCCGCAAACCTACCACGGTGTGAGCAGCACGGTGCCCGTAGGTGAACTCACGAGGAACGGAAGACAAACTAC
>JBDGYW010000645.1:0-4193 GCA_039588935.1 Gemmatimonadota bacterium
CCGGACGACATCGTCGTCGATGGCGTGGGGGCAGCTCCGGGGCCGGCGGGATCGGTCGTGAAGGCCCGACGGGCCCTCACTCTCGAACCGCTCGATCCACTTGTAGGCGGTCTTGCGGGAGATGCCAAAGCGGCGGCAGAGCTCCGCGGTGGAAAAGTGACGGCGGCGGTGGTCAGCGATGAGCTGCGTACGTTGGTCCATGGGTGACGTCTGGCTCCACGGCATGGGGACACCTCCCTCGAGGTGTCCGAGTGTCACCCATGTCCTTAGACTGATGTGTTACCTATGTCCTTAGACCGTACCGCAGTGCGGGCTAACAACGGGCTGCAGCCGAAGGCAGGCGCCATGAGCCAGGGCGGGCTCGCCTACGGCAGGCTGCGCCCGCCTGGGCTGAGCCCGGACCGTTAGGCCGCGCCATGCGAGCGTGGGCACTTGACAGTATGCACGTCTGTACATATACTTAAGCCGTGGACTGTGAGTGGAACGAGAAGAAAGCCAAGGCCAATCTCGCGAAGCACGGGGTCGATTTCGCCGACGCTGCCACGGTCTTCCATGACGAGTTGGCCATAACGGTGCCTGACCAAGGGGCTGGTGAGGAACGCCTCAGCACGCTCGGAGCTGACGCCCTTGGTAGGCTTCTCGTTGTCGTGTATTCGTGGCGCGGCGAGCGGCCGCGGATCATCTCCGCACGGAAGGCCACGCTGCGCGAGCGTCGGACGTACGAGGGGCATCGTAGGTGAAGAAGGAATACGACTTTTCAAGAGGCAAGCGGGGTTCTGTCCTTCGAACCCCACCTGGCAAGACGCGCATCACGATTCGAATCGATGATGACGTTCTTGAGTGGTTCCGCAGGCAGGTGCATGAGGCAGGTGGGGGTAGCTATCAGACTCTCATCAACGCCGCGCTTCGTGAGCACATTGAATCGAAGCACGAGCCTCTCGAGCAGACGCTGCGGCGCGTACTCCGCGAGGAACTGCCAGGCTATGGCAAGAAGCCGGGCAAGAAGAGGCGGCCGGCCTGACTTCGAGCTGCAGCGGACGGCGGGCGCGGGGCGCCCGTGCGGGCTCGCTCGCGGCAGGCTGCGCCCGCCGCAGCGGAGCCCGAGCCGTTAGGTGACTCCGAGTCGTGGTGACGGCAGTACGAACCTCGGGAGCACAGATGGGCTGACCAGTCTGGGCAGCTTGGTATCACATGTGCGGGGATTGGGGGGGCAATGGATCTCGTCGTAACGGGAATGGTAGCTGGAGTGTTGGGGACGTTGGTGATGGATGTGTTGAACCTTCTCTTCGCACGAACTGGGATGCTCTCGAAGATAGACGTTGGGATGATTGGGAAGATGTCCGTGGGCTGGGCACGCGGGCGTTTCCGCTATGGGCATCCAAGCGAGATGGAACAGGTCGATAACGAGATCCTCTACGGTTATGTCACGCACTACAGCATCGGCGTGGGCCTCGCGGTCCCGTATGTGTTCGGCTGGGCTCTCTTGATCGGAGGGCCCGTTTCACCGATATGGGCCCTTGCTTATGGTCTCGCTACGACGGTGGCCTCCTACTGCTTCGTTTTCCCTTCCATGGGATTGGGAGTGTTTGGCAGGCGGTCTCCCGAAGGCATTAGGGCTCCTCTTTCCAGCCTGGCCAATCACCTATTCTATGGAGTGGGCCTTGCGGTCGGGATCGCACTGCTGTGAATAGTGGGGAAGGCAGAACATGTAGGGCGGGTTATGCGTCACCTAACAAGGCGCTTAACTCAGACTGCTAACATCGAGGCAAGTGTAAGTATTCGCAGTTCACAATATCCTGAGCTATGCCTAAGGTTATAGTAATCCATTCGCCGCAGGTTAGCTTTGCGTTAGGCTGAGCATTGCAGTCTGGGAGGAATAGTGACTGACACCGTGTTGATAGGGCGGGGCGACACCATCAGTAGCATTCCACAGACTGACTGGGAGCAAGAGGTGAATTCGGCGCCCGAGGAAATCAGCCTGTTCTTCCTCGTTCGCCCATGCAAAGAAGAAGTGTCCTGGACCTTTCCGGTGACGGTTGACAATACCGGACACCATATGGATTTCAGCACGGGAGAACGATTGGACGCGGCCTGAGCGGAAGACGCGATAGCGACGCCCTTCGTGCGAGGGCAACTGCGGAAAAGCCCCCTCGTGGTAGAGATCAATACGACCTGTGCTCACTGCGGCAGCCCAATGGAAATGATTATCGACAATGACCTGGACTATCGAATCGTGAAGGGTGGTTGAACGCCCTTGGTGTTTGAGCGTGATGTTGAATGGAGGCGGTTCACAGATCCAAGCATTCTTGATGGATACTGACGCAAGTGCGTATTCTTCTGGTCAGAAGAACATGCACAGGAGTATCGCTCCACGGTTGATCAGGTGGATGGAACGTACTTGTCTCTTGATCAGAGCTGCTTCTCAACTCGAATAGTGCAGGGGGCGCTTTTCGTTTTCTGAGTGAAAGGGCAAGGGCCCAGATTGGACTTCGCCACCATGCCTAGGTTCAACTTTGGAGTGCGACGTGAATAAGGGCGCTGGGAAGCCTAAGAGCTCGCTGAAGAGGGACCGGGATTCGCGGCGAGTACGTTGCATGTCGGCGCAAGCGCCGCGCGCAATGTCCTCGCCCCGTCGACCCTGCGGGCCGAACATCCGGCCCCTTAGCTCGGTAGCGTTGGCCGCAGCAGATGCCATGTCGATTCCGGACCGGCTGGATTAACCATTTAGAAAGCGAGTGACGGGAGGCGACCAATGCGAGGCTTGAAGGGCAAAAACGTGCTGGTGACCGGTGGAGCCAGTGGCATAGGCCAGGCCACCGCGACGCGCTTTCTGGAAGAGGGCTCTGCCGTTTGCGCCCTCGATCGCAGCGCCGAGGCACGAGCTCGGGTTGCGCGGGAGCTGCCGGAGTTGACCGGGGTGATCGACGCCGATGTATCGAGACTGGAACAGGTACAGGCGGCATTTACCGAGGCGATTGATCGCATGGGATCCGTCGACGTGCTGATCAACAACGCTGGCATCAGCATCCGCCACGACTTCCTCGATATCACGCCAGATGAGTGGGACGAAGTGCTGGGCGTCAACCTCAAGGGAGCCTTCTACGTGGCACAGACCGCTGCGCGGCACATGATGGACAAGGGTTCCGGCGTGATTCTCAACACCGCCTCCACGGGAGGTTCCACGGGGTACCCACACTACGCCGACTACAGCGCCAGCAAGGGAGGGGTGATTGCGTTGACGCAGGCCATGGCGCTGGAGCTGGCCCCGGTCGTCCGCGTGAACGCGATCTCCCCCGGGTACGTGCTCACTCCGATGCAGCGCGCCGAGTACACGGATGCGATGCTGGACGCGGTGAACCGCAAGATACCGCTGGGGCGGCATGCGAAACCCGAGGAGATCGCCGCGCTGTTCGCGTTCCTGGCCTCCGAGGACGCGGCGTTTGCCACCGGCCACGTCTATGTTATGGATGGCGCAGAAACCACCGGGGGTCTTTGCAGCCAGTGGGCCCATGAGTAGCTCGGCGAGCATGGGCCGCGGTACTCTGGTCCCCTGGACCGACATCGAAAGAGTAAGGGCAGGAGACTGAGAGCATGAGGCTAGAAGGAAAGGTAGTCCTAATAACCGGGGGGACCTCGGGAATCGGCCGTGCCACCGCCCTGCGTTTCGCGCGCGAGGGGGCGGCGGTCGCTATCACCGGGCGCAATACCGAGCGTGGGGAGCAGGTTGTCGAGACCATCGTCGCGCATGGCGGCGAGGCCCTGTTCATCCGCTCAGACGTGCGTTTCGCTGACGAGTGTCGCCGGGCGGTCGAACAGACCCTTGAGCGCCTAGGCAAGATTGACGTGCTGTTCAACAACGCCGGGGTGTTCCATCCGAGGACCGTCCCGGAATGCACGCAGGAGGAGTGGGACGAGACCATCGACTCCAGCCTCAAGGGCGCATTCTTGATGTCGAAATACGTCCTGCCATCGATGATCGAGCGTGGCAGCGGCTCGATCATCCACAATAGCTCCGGATGGGGAATCCTGGGAGGCCGCAAGGCGGCGGCGTACTGCGCCGCCAAGGGTGGACTGGTGGTGATGGCCAAGGCCATGGCGATCGATCACGGCCCCGACGGGATTCGCGTGAACTGCGTATGCCCTGGCGATGTGCAGACCCCCATGCTACCCGACGATGCTGCCAAGCGTGGCAT
>JBDGYW010000646.1:0-4191 GCA_039588935.1 Gemmatimonadota bacterium
AGATCTCGAGCCCGGCTGATTTGGCTGCGGCAAGCAAGCCCAACGTGATCGTCTGGGTACCTGTAGCCACCCGGTATTCACCGGGCGTCATGTGGGCTTTGCCCATTCCGTGTCCCACCGCGGAGCTGGGCATCTCAGCGGTCTCACCAAACGCATGTCCTGCATTCAGCGCTGCAATGTTAGCCTCAGCAATTTCGGGACGGGCTGCGAACTTCTGTCTCAGCCAGTCAACGGTTGCTGTGCGGTCCCGATCATACAGCCAGAGTGAAAGACCCAGCGTCCACATGTTTCGCGAACGGCCGGATTCCTTCTGAGTCAGTTCAAACTCAGCGACGGCTTCCGCCGCCATTTGGCTGATGTTCAGCTGGATCAACTCGTGTTGTGCGAGGGGTTCCTCGTCCAGAGGATTCGTTTTGTATCCGGCCTTGGCGAGGTTGCGCGCGGTGAACGCTTCCTTGTCGACGATAACGGTGCCGCCCACTCTGAGGTCGGGTAGGTTGGCCTTGAGAGCGGCAGGATTCATCGCTATAAGAACATCCAGTTCGTCTCCCGGAGTCGAGATGTCCGTTGAGCCGAACTGAAGTTGAAATGCCGAGACTCCGAACTCACTCCCAGCCGGCGCTCTGATCTCAGCCGGGTAGTCTGGGAAAGTCGCCAGGTCCTCTCCAAAAAGCGCCGTTTCGAGGGTGAACTGCGCCCCGGCGATTTGCATCCCGTCACCTGAGTCGCCGGCGAACCGAATGACAACGGTCTCTTGCACGCTGTGTGTACTCGCATGAGTCTCGTCGGGTTGTGTCGATTCAGCGCCCATTGTCACCTGCACACTCAACGGAGTGTTCTGTTGCTGTGTGGTTGGACCACCAGCGGCACGCGCCGGCCAATGGAAAGTATAGAGGTTGAGGCAGGAACCGCCAGCGCCGAGATCGGAGCTTCAGAAGTAGACGCGTCCTCTGAGGAATCCACCGATGTCGCCTGCCCCAAACTCGGTGTTACTTCCGCCAAAATATGCGAGACCATTGAGCAAGAGATCGACGTTCTCAGCAAATGAGTATGAGACTGACGGAATGAGAACTCCGCTTACATCACCGACGTTTCCGACGCTTGACAGACCGAGCGACCACAGCTGTCCGAAAGGTCGAGTGACGTTCCCCACGAGGATGCCCTTGCCCAAAGTTCTGCGGGTCCCGGAAAGACGGTCCAGCCAGGAGGTTGTGCTATACGGTGCATCCCACTCGCCGCGCCCATTGTAGAATCCTTCCAACAGGAACAGCGTGCCGTCGGAGAGAGAATAGTTGCCGCCCGCGGTGACTTCGATCCACCTCTCACCTGCGAAATCGGACCACGTGGCTTCGGTCCATACACCAAGCCCTAGAAACTCCCCAGTCACGTCACCACCCACGGTCCTCCTTCGCTGGAGAACGCCGTCTATGCCACTGATCCCAATGGGAAGCACCTGCTCGTACACCTCGGCGACGATACCCGAGAGATCGAAGCCGCCCACATGGTGCCGCACCCTCAAGAGCTTGCCGCTAGTATCGAAGCCACCTTCGGGGACCCAAGCTACTCTCATGTCGCTCAGCGGGCCAAACGGTAGCTTGGCGCTGATCGCACCGACTCCTTCCCGTTCATAGCCGGGCTCGAGCATGTTCTTGGGCCGAAACAACTCCGTTGGATTGAACACCGCCGCTGCACCCCAAGTCAGGAATTGCTTCCCTGCCGTGAGTTCTAGCAGACCCGGTCTTATCGTGACGTAGGCATGGTTCAGATAGTGCCGCGTTCCGAGATCTACCGAGGTGTCGCCAACGACCATGCCGAGCTCCTCGGGGAGCACGTCGGCCAGAGCGATCGAGGTGTTGCCTCGGTAGAGTTGGTACACGACCGCCAAAGACGCCCGTGTGCCCATACCAGCCCTCGCGTTCAAGTCCAGGCGTACACGATCATAGTCGAGTTGCTGCCAACCGGAATTGGGATAGTGGTTGACACTAAACTGGTGTTCGAGGTATCCGGTCAACCTGACCGATTGTTGAGCGGTCGATGCCCCCGGCGGGAGCACTGCAATTGCGCCGATCAATACTGCAACCATGCGAGCAAGAGTCAGACGATCGCCTGCCCACATCGTCACTCACCACCCTCCAGGTAGGGCAGGGTGAACACCTCCCGCGGCACAGGTAGGTCGAGTTCGACGCTCAACATTTGCAGCACTGTGCGAGTGTCGGTTTGCATTGCGTCGTCCATCTCGATTCGGAAAGGGTACCACCGATCACCAACTCGCCGCACGTCGCTCAATAAGGCTGTCTTCAGCAACTTGCCGCTGCGGGCGAATCGTTCCTCTTTGAGCGGCACCCACCGCTCAACGTCGACCCATACCTTGCGTCGCTGGTAGGCCATATCGTTGCGTTTTGCCGTCAAATCGACAACGTACGCTCTGCGCCCGTCAAGCATCTCTTCACCCTCGAGAGCTGCATCGTAGTCGTCAACCATGCTCGGGTTCTCGCTCGCGTCGCCGTACGAGAAGTCGCTGCCCATCAAGCCCTGCCGCAACATGTGACCTTGAATGCGCACACTCTTGCCGACACGCGGCAAGTAGATCCACATCGCATCTTCGAGGCGGAGAAATCTGCTGCCCGCGTCGCGCGCCGGCGCCGTGAATTCGAGGAATGATTGGTCCGTACCCTGAGCCCAGGCATCGTATATCAGGTTGCGCACGTCACCATCGCGGTATGTAATTGTCATCTGCGCATTCACACGCGCACTGGACATAGTCATGTTCGCGTCTACACGCTCGAGGATCTGGCGTGGCGTCAGCTGTGCGTGACTGCTCGGTACCATCAGCAAGAAACCCGCGCACGCTAATCCTGCCGCTCTCCCAACTCTTGCTATTGTCTTTTTGGTCATTGTCTCAATGCCTCCGCTGGAGCCATCTTGATTGCGCGCAGTGCAGGGTACAGCGCCGCCACTCCCGCAGCGAGCACACCGCCGGCCATGCCTATCAACGGGAATGAAATCCTCCAGTCGGGGTATGCCATTCCCTGAAACGGCAAATCGATGGTCCGAGCGGCGGCCGTGAAGTCGATGCCCGTGTGCTCGAGCCAGATTCCAATACCGCTGCCCAGAATCGCCCCGACCGCACCCCCTAACAGGCCGATCACCAAGCCCTCAGACACGATGAGGAAAACGATGTCGCTCCGTCTCATGCCGAGCGCCGCTTGCATGCCGAGTTCCTGAGTGCGCTCCAAAACGGTCATAAGCATGGTATTGATGATGATCAACCCCGCCATTAGTAACATCATACCCATGATCACAGCGAGCATTGGTCGCATCATCTGCATGGTGCGCATCAGCGGCCCTTGATCCAGCCACGACAGGACCTCAATACCGCCCGTCACTTCCGATTCGAGTTCTGCCTTCAGCTCGATAGCAAGCGGCACCGCCAGCTCCGCATCATGAGCGAATACCAGAATCTCGGTGGCTGCATCAGGCATGTCTGCCAACTCTTGTGCCTGATCGAGCGGGACCACCAGCATGCTGTTGTCCAGGAATGACATGCCCGAAGAGGCGAGATCGGTCACGACCAACCGCAATCCACCAAGAGACCGGTAGGCCGTCTGGCCAAGCACCGTAATCGTGTCGCCAACGTTGATCGCCAGCTTTTCCGCGAACTCGTGACCGATCATGACCTCGGGATATCCGGCGCGGGGCGGGTTCCCGTTCACGGCCAAGTCGGCCGGATTCATATAGGCGGCCTCACGATCCATGTCCAGCCCAAGTAGCAGGCCGGGACGGTTTGAGCCCGCACCGTCCACGAGCACCGATGAGCGAATCCTCGGTACCGCCTCCTCCACGTCCGGATGCTCGCGGATGAGGGAGAGAAGTGCCGACACGTTGTCTACCTTGAGGTATACGGGCATCAGACGCTCCCTTTCCGTATACCCGTCCTTCCTTATGCGAATGTGACCGGATTCGCTCCGTGCGTATGAGTCAACCAGGTTCCCCAGTATCCCCGTGATGTAGGCGAACATGAAGGTGATCGCGGTCACCGCGACGGTCACAGCAATCACGGTGAGCACGGTTCGTCGGGTATTGCGCCGGGTGTTGCGCCAGGCCAATCGCAGTATCGGTATCCGTCTTCTTGGCTTAAACATGGCGAAGCGCCTCCACCGGGTGGCTGTGACTTGCCCGTGCAGCGGGATA
>JBDGYW010000647.1:0-4190 GCA_039588935.1 Gemmatimonadota bacterium
CGTATTGGATTATACCTGATCAGGTCAGATGAACAGGTAAGGCAAGATGTAGATCTCAAACCGGGAGGGGCTCGTGCCTCGAAAGACCGCCAGCTCGATCTACGGCAACCTCGACCTTCTCATCCTCCATTCCGTACAGAAGCAAGGCTCCTGCCATGGACTCGGCATCATCGACGCGATCGATGCCAGTTCGGATGGATTCATGCGTGTGGAGGACGGTGCACTTTACCGAGCACTACACCGTCTAGAGGAACAAGGTCTCCTGGACGCCGAATGGCGGATCTCCGAGAAGAACCGGAAGGCGAAGTTTTATACGTTGACGTCCGCCGGCGAAGAAGAGCTCGCGCGCACGCAACAGGAATGGACGCGCCACACGAATGCAATAGGCAAGATTCTCGGTGTCGAATGGGAGATACCGTCATGAGGCAGCCGTCCGGCTGGAGGCGGATTCTCGGCCGGCCTCAAAATACGGGCCACGCGGCTGAAGAAGTAGACGATGAACTTCGGTACCACATAGAGAGCCTCGTGGACCGGGAAGTATCTCGGGGGAAAACCGAGACAGACGCTCGTCGCGAAGTGATGAGACGGTTCGCGAGCTATTCGACGACGAGAAAGATGTTGATCCGCCGCATCGAGCACAGAGCGCGTACGAAAGGCTGGCGTCAGCTTTTGGAGGATCTGATACAGGATGTGCGGATCACGCTCCGCATGCTTCTGAAACAGCCGGGGTTTGCGGCAGCCACAATCGCCACCATCGCAATTGGAATTGGCGCGAACACGGCTATGTTCTGCGTTGCCAACGGGGTGTTGATCCAACCGCTGCCTGTGCGTGAGCCACACACGCTCGTCCAGCCGACCGCCATATCACCAAGAGGATCAGCAAGCTCAGTGTCGATCCCGAACTTTCGGGATTGGCGGGAAAGCAACAGAGCGTTCGAGTACTTCGGGCTGAACGCGAATCGCCGCCAGACTCTAACCGGAGGTGACAACCCCGAGATGATCGGGGTCCGCTGGATATTGGGCGATTTTTTCGAAGCACTCGGTGTAACACCAGCATTGGGTCGATGGATCACCGCGGCAGAGACTGAGGTAGGAAGCGCCCCGACAGCAGTTCTCACGAACGCACTGTGGCAGCGTACCTTCGGCAGTGATCCCGAGATTATCGGCAAGCCTATCTCCCTTGACGGGGAGTCCTTCACCGTCGTAGGCGTCATGCCCGAGAGTTTCGTGTTCCCGACCGCGGCAACCGGTGTGTTTGTGCCGATGGGTTTCTTTGCCGAGCGGATGTGCTGGGAGATTCGCGATTGTTCCATGGGCAGCTGGGCAATTGGCAGGCTGGGCGACGGAGTGACGATCGAAGCAGCTCAGGCCGACATGGATCGGGTAACGCGCCAAATTGCCGAGCTGGAAGGCCAGCCTGTGGCAACCACTCTATTGGTACCGCTTTCGCAGTCGATGGTTGGCGGAGTCGCGGCTCAGATCTGGGTGTTGATGGGTGCAGTGGCTCTGGTGCTGTTGATCGCTTGCGCCAACGTTGGAAGTCTGCTGCTGACTCGTGGAGAGAGTCGTCGCCGAGAGATTGGAGTGAGAACAGCCCTTGGCGCGGGCAGACTGCGGGTCGCGCGGCAGCTCCTGACCGAGAGTTTGGTGTTGGCAACGGTGGGAGGAGCGGTCGGCCTGGGGCTGGGGTATGCAGGCATTCGGGCGCTGATGCCCTTTGTCGCGCAGAACGTTCCCTCGTCCGTGGTTTCGAACATAACGATGGACCTTTCCGTTCTCCTTTTCGTCTTGTGTGTTACGACGCTGGCGGGTCTGTTGTTCGGTTTGGCACCCGCACTCAGAGCGTCGCGAGCCAACCTCGCAAGCGACCTCAGAGAGGGTACGCGTGACACCGCGAGCAAGGGTAGGCAAGGAATACGGTCGACCCTCGTTGTGTTGGAGGTGGCGCTAACGTTGATCTTGTTGATTGGTGCCGGGCTGATGATGCAGAGTCTGAACAAGCTCCAAAGCGTGGATAAGGGCTTCGTTGCAGAAAACGTCTTCACTGCCAACGTGTTCCTTCCTGCTCGCCGGTACAGTGACAAGGAACAAACCTGGGATTTCTATCGAGATCTGCTCGAACGCATCAAAACTCTGCCTGGAGCTACATCAGCGTCCGTATCCAACACAGTTCCACTGGCGGGTGCCAGTTGGACGTGGGATATATGGCCGGATGGCATCGCAACCGAAAATGAAACGGCGAGATCGGTCCTCTTCCATATGGTGTCGCCAGGGCACTTCGAAGTGATGGGGATCCCATTGTTACAAGGTCGCGGCTTCGATACTGGAGACCGTGATGGCAACCAACGAGTGGCAATCATCGACGAGCTTTCGGCATCGGAGTTTTGGCCGGGCGAAGACCCTATCGGAAAGCGTCTGACCTTTGAGACTGAAGACGACACTGACGAAACTGACAGGGTTTACCGCACGGTGGTGGGACTTGTGAAGACGGTCCGCCACGATCAACTGAGCAACCCCTCGAATATGCAGATCTATGTGCCGATGGATCAGAGTCTCCACGCATGGTCCCGGGCAATGGTTGTGGCGGTGAAGACTGTAGGAGACCCACTTGCCATGACAGAGTTGGTGCGTCATGAGTTGGCGGCCCTCGATCCACAGATACCACTCGCACGTATTCAGTCCATGGACGGATACGTGCAAAACGCTCTCTCGAGCACGCTCGTGGTGGGTGGGTTGCTGTCAGTCTTTAGCACCGCCGCTTTGGTGCTCGCCGCAGTCGGTTTGTTCGGCTTGATCTCGTATTCGGTCGCGCAACAGTTCCGGGAAATCGGAATCCGCATGGCCCTGGGTGCCGAATCGGCAGGCACGGTGCGAATGGTTGCTTCTCGCGGTCTCAAACTCACGATGCTTGGGGTCGGCCTCGGTATCTGCGGGGCTTATGTGCTCACGAGGCTCATGGACAACATGTTGTTCGGAGTTGATCCAGTGGAACCGGTCACCTACGCCGGGTTATCGGCATTCCTACTGGCGGTTGCGATCCTGGCGGCCTACCTGCCGGCCCGCAGGGTCACCAAGATCGATCCGGCCTTCGTGCTTCGAGATGAGTAGCAAACCGCCGGTCATCAGGCGGTACTGGCAACACGTCTGACTCTGGCTTAGCTAGGGTCGCTTTTTGTGTCTTCGAAGTACCCACCGAGTTTGGTGTCCGGACTTTTCCCGTTCTGAGCATGTGCAAATTCACGGCCTTGCGGCGTAGAACCGGAGGATGCCTATTTACGGAGTAAGCAGTCTCCATGAACTTGGGCTTTGCGGAGGCAGGAGAAATGGCGGTTTCGAACGAAAACGCGTGCATATGCACCGACTGTGGTGTGAAGATTAATGGTGTGCCCGTAGTACCTGCGGCCGACGAGGGTCCAACCCAAGCACAAATCGAAAAGTTGAAGCCCACCATATACCTCTGCACCGAGTGTGCGGCGGACCGAGGCCTTTCCTTCGAGGGGATGACCATCGGAAGACCTGGGCAAGGAACTCCGCCACCGGCTCCGTGAGCTGGTAGTTAGGCGCAAGCTATTCGGAGTACGAACGTCGGGTGCCGATGTTTTGGCCACGGTTTTGGCGTGGTGTGAAAGGGCGCAAGGGCCAACACGACACATCGAGCCGGCGCGCGCTGCGTTGACAAGCAAGGACGCTGGGTGGGTTGGATTCAGGAGGACAACCTTTGGATGATGCAGCAGATGGGCTTGGAGTTGAGGCGAGCAGGAACAGATTCACAGGCCCCAGTTGCCGGGAAGAAGCAGTGCAATGACTGAGCGTTCGAGGTCGGCATTTGATTTGGGCGACTATCCGATGTTGCGCAACATGCAGGTAATTGAGACGCCGGCATCTCAGATCGTCTCGATTGGCGGCTGTCTGCCGGAGCGGGTGGTGGATAACGAAGAGCTTGTTCAGATGGTAAAGGCACCACGGTCAATCATACGCCGTTTGTCTGCAGTTATTGAACGCATCACGGGTGTGGAGACCCGGCGCTATGCGGAAAAGGGAACGTCCCCTTCCGACCTTGCTGTGGCCGCATGCCTGCAGGCGCTAGAGACGGCCGGGGTCGATGCCGCCGATATCGACACCCTCATCTTTGCCAGCACCGACATGGATACCCTCGAACCGGCCACAGCCAACATCGTGCAGAAGAAGCT
>JBDGYW010000648.1:0-4180 GCA_039588935.1 Gemmatimonadota bacterium
CTGATTGAGGCGGAGATGACGGAGAAGCTGGCCGAGTCGGCGGATCAGCGGCGAGCGATGGAGGCCCAGTTCAAGCTGGAAATGATTGACCGGTATAACCAGGCGACGGACGAATACCTTCAGACGATCCCTGAGATCCTGGGCATGCCCCGGTAAGGTAGGACAGACACATGGCCAAGCAACCCATGAACCCGTATGATTTGATTGGGGTTATCATCGACCAGCTGACTCCCAAGTCGGCGAGGGAATGGCGAACGTCCGTCTACGCCGGCATGACCCCGGCCCAGCTGGCCCAAGTTATTTCGGTTCGTGCCGAGAAACTAGCCAAGAGACACGGTGTCAACTTAAACCTTATTGAGAAGGCGGTGTTTGATGACGCCGCAACCGAGTTGCGAACCCTGGCGGATGAGGTTGTAACCGGGGCCAAGCCAGCGGCTACCGCGGGCGGTTTGTCGGGGCAGGCGCTAGGGCCACAAGCGACACGCGCGACTCCTCCGGTGCCTACCACGGAAACCGTAAAAATCCCCCCCACTACGCCGTCCTCAGCGTCACCGAAGCCCCACAGTTACGGGCTGAACCGGCCGTCGCTGGGAAAGGTGACGCTTGGGAAGAAAGATGCCGCCCGTGCGGCGGCTATGTTTACGACCGGGACGGCCACTCAAATGGGGGGCCAGCGGACAGCTGGTAAGTTGAGGTCGCTGTTTGCACCCACCAAAGCAGCCGCGGCTGCGTCCACCATCCCCGGCGTTGTGACGGAGAAATGGGAGACGGCCCGAGCAGGCAGGGGGGCCCGGCTGCCGAAGCTGGATGTGGCGGCTCGCCGCAAAGAGATTTTTGGAAGGGCGGCGAAGACTCGCCGCTGGTTTGGTATCCCCAAGAGCAGCTTGGGCAAACTCGGATTGGGCTTGGGGGTCACTTATGGGGTTGGGATGGTCGGCGATATTGCCGAGCAGGTTTCGGGTCGCGCGGAGGAGCGCGAGATCGAACAAGAACAACGACTCCGCGATTTCCAGACACTCCAAGAACGAGTTGCGGCGGGCATCCTCACGACGGAGGACGTGCGACGGAAGCAGCGGTTGCAGGATCAGGTTGACTTCCAAGCCATGATGATTCGGCAGAAGGACCCCTCGTTGGCCCAGCTGATGATGGGGCTGCCCGAGACAACCTCGTCCGAGTTCATTATCGGGGCCCAGCCCAATATACGACAGTTCCGGGATACTATCCGGCAGCAGATTCTACAAAAAGAGGTGCGTGAGGCTGGGACGGAACCACCTCCGCCTCCGCCAGCACCCCGAGTGGAAGCCGATGAGGCAGCCGCGATGACCGAAGCCCCTATATCCGGTACTGAACCAGTGCCCGAACTACAACCTTAAACTGGAGACGCCCTATGCAAGCACAAGCCCGATTCAACCTGATCGCGCTGGTCGTTGGTTTGAGCCTGGTCGGCTGCTTGCCTCGCGTCTCATCGACCGAGTTGGCCAGCCAGGTGCTGATCGACATTCGGCTTGACCCCATGTTGGACGCAAACGGCGACGGGTTTTTGACGTGTGAGGAGATTCTGACATGCCAATCTTACCTCCCAGACCTCCCATCCACGCCCGATCCTGACTGGGTGCCACTCGACCCAAACCCACCGACCCTCGCCACGACTCCCACTACGCCGCGTCCAGGTCCTGAACCTTAAAGCAGCGGAGATGCCCCGTGGCCTCATATTATCCCGTTAGTGCGTTCGACAAGCCTCGTCTCGCAGCGGCGAACATCAGCCGTGGCGACATCGAGGGGGTTATGCACAGCCTGTTCAATCCGTCCCAGCTGGCCCCCTCGCAGCGGAAGGACTGGACCCCCGAAGGTCGAGGCCCATACAGCGCCATTATGAAGACGGTCACCAACCCCCTGGTGATTATCGGCGTTGCTCTGGCCGTGGCCTACCCCCCTGCGTCAGCCCGCAGCCTCATCAAGTTCTCCCAAAAGATTGCCGGCCATGTCCAGCAGGCTGGCAACTATAGCAAGGCGCTGGTGCCTGGTGCCCACCTGTTCCAGTCGTTCCACTCGATCCTGGGGAACACCAGCTTCGGACGCCTGATGACCGGCCTCTTTAAGGACGCCCACCACTTCAAAGAGAAGGTCATGCACCGCTACAGCGTCGGCCTTCTTCAGGCGGAGAATGCGATGGGTCGCTCTGCTACCATGGGTGAGCAGGTTGCGTCGCATGCACTCCTAGATGGCCTGGACGACTATGGCAACCTGTCGTGGAAGCTGGTCCGGGGGCGTCTCAAAAAGTCTCTCAAGGGGACCATGCCCGACGAACAGTTGCAGGCATTTGTCGATAAGGTTGGACAGACGATTAACCCTGGAGGCCTCCAGCGACTGGCCCCGCGTCAGATGGTGGAGAGTGCCGAAGCGGCTCTTGGTGAAGGCTGGGAGATGATGTTCACCGAGGCTAACATGCAGCGGTTGTTCAACATCCGGCTGCTGCGGAAAGTGCGGGCGTTGGAGAAGAAGATGGCCGGCGCCAAGAATACCACTCTCCGAAAGAAATACCAGAAGCAGTTCAAAGACGCCGCAACGGAATGGGAACAGACGGCCCCTGCGGGGATGGCAGACCAGCTGTATGCGTTGGGTGTTGACTTGGGAGTCGATCCCAAGCAGTACCAGTCGACGGGCGAGTTCGTCTTCGGGGTGCTGGACGCACTCAAGAAGAAGGAGTTCCGCCGGTTGGGGAAGTATGCCCCTCATATCAACGCTCGCAAAACCTACGCTGACACGGCGGCGAGATTGGATGATCTCTCGAAACAACTGCTTGGGAAGCCGTTGAGTCAGGCGGAAGCCCGCGAGTTGCGAGAGTTGGGGACGAAGGCTACGCCAGCCCAGCGACGAGCAATGGCGAAGGCTGGGGCGCTGCCCGAGTCGGGTCACATCAAGGCCCGTGCGAATCGGATGATGCCCTCGGCCCAAGACTTCGAGTTGATTAACCAGCATTTTACGCCGGAGACGCAGCAGGCCCTCAACATGCTCGCGAAGGCGGACGAACTGCCTCAGTACTCCATGCGGCTGACGAGTGTGATGTCCAACTACAGCCACAGCATGTCGCGCACCTATGGGTTTACGGCCCGCGGCGCCTTGAGCGCTAGTCGTGGCGAGATGCTTCAGACTGAACTGGGCAAGCTGAAGATTGCGGACAAGCAGGGCATCAAGTATCGTCTGGCATCGGACACCTACATGCCACTGGCGATGGGACGGTTGTCCGAATCGGAGACGATGTACGCGCTGGCATGGGGGGACGCCAAGTACAAGGCTTGGAAGTTTTTCCAGTCGGACAAGATGAAACAGTGGATGCCAGAAGCCTCTAAGAAGCTGACCGCCATGATGGAAATGCCGATGGTGCAGGACCTGACGATGCGGAACGCTGGTGCCAAGCTGGCCGGGGCCATGTACCTGAGCACCCTGGGCCTGAACCCCACCTCCGCGGGTCTCAACTTGATGCAGAACCTGATGACGACCTCGGGCATCGTGCATCCGAAGTACATGTTGCAGGGACTCCAGAAGACCACCAAGGATATGGGGAAGTTTGCGGAGTACATGAACCGTGGTATGAAGTTGGAGCCTGCGTTTGATAAGGCGTTCCCCTACTACGCGAAATATGTGGGTCAGCCGTCCGAGGTTGAAGCGCTGGCAGCAATGCGGCGGAGTCGTGCGGGGGGAACCACCTGGGCCGCTCGCGGGGAGACCGCGAAGGCCGGCATGATGTCGTTCTTTACGGGAACAGAGCGGTTCAACAAGGTGCTGGCGTTCAATATCGGGGAGGCTGCGGGCCTGGGTGAGAAGCTGCCCCTGGCGGCTGCCCAGCGGGTGGGTGCTGAGTTGTCCACGATGACGCAGTTCCCTGGTGGTCCGCTGAATACACCGAGTGGTTTCGTGAACCTGTGGCCTCCGTTCCGTCAGTTCACCCAATTTCCCGCTAAGACCGCTGAGTTGTTCTTCAGCAGGTCGAGGCAGGTGGGCCGTCTGGAGGCGGAGGCTCTGCCTGGTCTGAGGGGGGAATTGGCCAAACGGCTGGGGAACCTGGGTGGTCCCGGCCGGATGCTCGCCGCCAGTGGACTGGTCTACGGGGCTGGCCAGGCGGTGGACCTGGATCTGAGTCGGGGTCTGCTGTTCGGGGCCATGCCGGCACCCTATGGTC
>JBDGYW010000649.1:0-4177 GCA_039588935.1 Gemmatimonadota bacterium
CGAATAAGACGGTGATCGAGTACTGCGAGCTCCTGACCAAGGAGTCCCGTTCGGACAGTAAGCCGAAGGGGAAGGACAAGACGAAGAAGGAACGGCTGCAGGATATGCTGGGCCGTTACGACACGGAGGATCCGCCAGAGGATGCCGACGCGGAAACCGAAGGCAAAGGCGGACAGCCGGCTGAAGGTGAAAGCGACGGCGAGGCCGACGGCGAAGGGCAGCCCGGTGACGGGGCGCCTGGTGACGGCGATGGTAAGGCCGACGCGGGTGCGCCTGCAGGTAGCGACGAGCCCCCGGAGATCGACTGGGACAAGGCTCGGCCCTGCCGGGAAGTCTTCGACATCCCCGAAGAGGCGCAGGCCGTCTTCGATCAGGCACTGTCCAGCATCGTGGCGCAGGTCCACCAGGAAGGAGCATCGTCGCAGCAAGGGCTGGGGCGCGGCTTCGACTCAGCAGAGGCGAGCCAAGTGTTCGCCGCCATGAAGCGCAAGGTCAAGACGGCGTGGCAGCAGGAGCTCAAGCTCATCGCCACAGGCGCGCGAGACATCAAGCGCGTCTACGCTAAGCGGCGGCCGTCGCGGCGCCACCCGGACCACATCGGGCGGCTGCGGCGCAAGAAGCTGCAGGGTGTCGTGCTTATCGACACCTCGGGCTCGATGGGCAAGCGTGAGCTGGAGCTGGTGGACTCGGAAGTCCGGCACCTGCACCAGACGCTGAAGGCGGATCTGACGATCTTCCACTGCGACGCCGGCGTGGCAAAGCAGGAGCCGTACAATCCGCGGGAGGAACTGACCAGGTTCTTCGGACGCGGCGGCACTGACTTCTCGCCGGCGCTCATCGAAGCGCGCAAGCTCTA
This sequence comes from Gemmatimonadota bacterium, assembly GCA_039588935.1. Taxonomy (GTDB): domain Bacteria; phylum Gemmatimonadota; class Gemmatimonadetes; order Gemmatimonadales; family GWC2-71-9; genus JBDGYW01. Next base: position 857 of record JBDGYW010000649.1, read on the forward strand.
CCCGATGCCGACGTTGTTCGTGGGATTCACGGACGGCTACGGTAGCGTGCGGGCTTATCGCGATCTCATCGTGAGCGAGCGTGGGGAGGACTGGATGGCGCGGCACGATGCCCGCGGCGGCACCTTCTCGCCGGATGGTATGCATGTTGTCTGGTTGTTGCCGCAGGGCAACCTGTCGCCGGACGATTTCAAAACATCGATCTGCCCGTGGGGGCGGGTTATTGAGGTGACCCCTTGATTCCATGGACCAAGTTCCCGTTCAGGCGGGATGAGAGCGACGACCTGATGATTGCTTGGAACAATCATCAGAAGGGCGGCAGCCGATATTACCGCCGCAACGCTGGCGATGCGCTAATTCTGGACATAGGGAAGTGTCAGAGTCAGCTCGTCTTTGAAGAGGTGGAGCGGCAGTGTAAGCATGCGATCGTATTGCTTGAGGAAGAGATTCCTGACGAGGTGATGAAGAGCCTCGGCAATGCGTTCCTGTTTTACAGGAAGCGGGTGCGAACGCACTCGAAGTATCCGTACGATCAGCCAGCAGAGGTGCAGACCACGCACGCCTGGTTCGCCTTTCCGTTGGCGATGCTCGCCATCATCTTGGAGGAGAGCACACCGCTGCCGGAGACCGACGTGTACCGCGACTACAACAACAACGCGAAGTGTCTGCCGTTTCTGTACAAGCACGCAATGACGAGGGGGCAGGATGCGGATCCGGTGCCTGTTGGACCGGAGTTCTTCGAGCAGACACGGCTCGTCGTGGACGGGGAGATCAAATCCCTCCACGCTGGCTGCACTGGCTGCGTGAACGAGATGCGTTCGGCATGCCGGGCGTGTACCTTTCTGCACATCGAGTGCGACGTACTGGCGTCACCGCTGCTGACGGGAACGACGGACGCGGAGGCTCAGGCCGATTGGTTGGAAGAGCATCCGATGAGCAGCGCTGCGCTGAGCAGGGAAGTGTTCCGTCCGTACAAGCACGCCTTCGAGATGTGGCCCTACCACACGGTAGGGATCTTCGAGGTGAGCTCCGATCTCAAGCGGATGAAAGCTGATGCACAGCTGCGTAGTGAGGCAGCGCAAGCTGGCGTCGCTACGCAGCGTATGCGGGAGCATGTCTGCAAGTCCTGCATCAAAAGGGACTTCGCCGACTATCATCGCTGTGATCGGGATGGCGGACGGAACTGCGGGCATGGTCCTTACACGAAGGATGACCTTCAGGACTATGCCAATAAGTGCGAGCCGTGGATGATGCACGTCGCTATGACGGATCACCTGGTGGATGCGACAGAGCTGGTGCCTGACTGGAAAGACTGCCGCATCCGGGATGCAATCGTCGGCGTACCTATCTACGGTGACCCGCTGATTCCTGGTGAGCACAGGGCGGTGAAGATCACACGCGATGTTCGCCGCAAGCAGTGGGATCACTCGACGCAAGTCCCGTACGCTGACCTCTGCAAAGCGATGGGCGTCAAGCCCGTTAAGTCATGGCGCGATCCGCGCGTCAAGGGCATGGCGAAGAATACTCAGATTCGCGCCATGCTTTGGACGGTGGCCCATAAAAGTTCGTTCCGAACGTACCGGTACGGCTTCTGCCAGTCCGATGTCGAGGCGATCGATATCGATGTGTGGGACACCAACCTGCGCATGACCTATCGGACCGGCGGTCAGGAAGACTTCTCCAATCTGCTGTACCTGGCAAGTACGCGATCGACGTGGTCCTGCTTCCACCCGAAGGACGGCTTCAAGATCGCGCAAGAAGTCCGCTCCGAACGCGAGGTGTTCCGTAAGGCCGTGACGGAGCACAAACTCGCGATGTCCTACCCGCAGTTTCAAGAGCTCGCTGCTCGGCTTGTGAAAGAGGAGGGCAAGCCTGTGTGTATCGACATGGTCAAGCCGTTCATCGTCTGATGGACATTCAGGGATTCCTGACTAAGCACGGCGTGACGGAATGGGATGTCCTCATATTCGGGGACGGTTCCGGCACAGGGTGGAAGGATGCTGGCGGGTTCGCCTGCCTCATCCACACCCGAGCAGGCAAGCGCGGAAGCGTGGTGGGCGGCGTGACGAATACGACGATCAACTCCATGGAGCTGTTCGCGTACATCGCCGGGCTGCGATACCACTACTACCAGATGATCAAGGAGAAGATGCCCACGCCGCTCAAGCTGCACGTCTTCACGGACAGTGCCTACGTGCAGAACGGCGGCAACGGCAGCACGGTGGTCAAGTCGAACAAAGACTTGTGGAACGACCTGCATCTCTTCCGAACGTGGGGGTACGAGCTGACGTTCCATCTGGTGCACCGCAACAGCACACCAATGCATGTCTGGGCAGACCAGAAAGCCGGAGAGGCACGGCGCGCACTGTTGGCGCTGCGTCCGAACGACACGGAGCTGTACGCAGCAACCCCTTTCAAGGAAGACAAAGAGGGACCATGAGTCTCAAGATTCAAGACTTCACCTGCCGCGTTGGCAATCGGTCGCTGACCTACTACGGTTGGCGGATGGATAACAACGACGGCACCAGCGAAATCGCAGACTTCGAGGAGATGATCTACCGAGAGCTCTTCCTCGCGGAATGCGGTTTGCTCGCTTGGGCCAGGGGCAAGCCGGTTGTTCCCGTGAACACACTGGCGCCCCTGGTCTGGATCATTGCGAAGCATCGTGAAATGGATGCTGAGCATGCGCGCGGTGCGATCATCGCAGCGACGAAGCGTGGGTGCGAGTTGCCTGACGATCTGCTCGAAGAGCTTGTCGATCTGGCGCACGAAGTGCCGACGGACGATGAAGGCGACGAGGCGCGCGACTATCCGTTCGCGCCGATGAAGACGTGGCGTCAGCTTGTAGGTGACGGCCGTGTGTTGACGAGCTATCGACGCTGGGCGTTGCATAGCATGAACACCGATCTGATGAGGAAGGACAATGAGTTCCGACCCCGAGCAGCCTGCGACGTTATCTGAAAACGACGGCAAGCTAAGCGATCGCGCTGTGTCGGCGTTCAGTGACGGCATCGAAGAGCGACGCGAAGCAGAGCGCAAGCGGAAGCAGCAGATCACGGACGATAAAGAGCGCGCGCTGATACTATTTCAGCCCTTCATCGTTGCCTGTAGGAAACTACAAGAAGACGGCATGCTGTCCCGGGATCTGGGAAAAAGACTCACGACTCCCCGTGAGATATGCGGGTTTCAAAGCGGTGCTGCAGGGCAGTTGAAGCAAACTAAACTGCGTGGCGGGCAGCAGGTCACGTCAGTCGGGACCAGCGTAAGCGGCATCGCCTCGGAGTTTGAGATCGGTGTCGCTATCACGGAGTCGAACACGGAGA
>JBDGYW010000650.1:0-4172 GCA_039588935.1 Gemmatimonadota bacterium
CAGCCAGGGTCAGTGCCGGGGCCGCCGACAATCAGAGCCAGGGGCGTGACAGGTTGCGCCGGCTGCTTCAGTCGGCGGTTAGCCGGCGTTATCTTCATTTCTCTTAGGCCGTTCGCAAATGTTGTTAGGTCGGTCATAGTACTCGTACGTTCGTTTGCGCGCCTCACGAAAGTGCTTGCCGTACGAATACTTGCCGATGGCGTGGACAATGTTCGGGATATCGTCATCACCGCCAGTACAACCATCCTGGGTGAATACTTCACCGTCTGCTGATCGGAGTTCATCTGCCAGTGTGGACGCCCGTTTCGAATCGATGAGTTGAAATGCACATAGCGCATAGAGCTTACCAGCATGAGTACCCGTTTTCGCGATCTCCTCGAACCATCGCACCGAATCAGGATCATCAAGGAGCACGTTAAAAGCCGCGAGCTGAGGGGGTGGTTCACCACCGATGTAGATTCCAGTGTTAGCGAAAGTCTCGGTTTGCTTCAGCAGGTTTACAGCATCCGTAAGAGCGAGGGGCCAGCGGAACAGCTTGCAGGCTGGGTCGTCCCTGATGTCGGGAGGAGGCGGCGGGGCTTGGCTCGTTGAATCGTTCGCCAGACCAGGAGGTGGCGGGACGGAACCAACTGTGCATCCAGGCAATATCAGGAAGAGAAGTAAACCTACTGTCTTGTGAAGACTCATAGCTTCGGTCCGGCTAACGCCCCGGGTAAGCTGCGGCGAGAGCTGGCGCGGACTTGGCGGAGCCAGGTCCAGTGTCAGATTCGCCGCAAGCCCCTGCCAGGGCCGTGACAGCTTTCGCCGGCTGCTTCAGCCGGTAGTCATACAGCACGCCTACTACAGAGCAGTTCAACCTGATCGAGGATCTCCTCAAGTTCAGTCACGGCATTAGTCTCAAGCTGCTCCTCGAAAGAGTGACTGTCGAGCGAAGAGCTGATTCCCAACAGCTCGCTCATGGTTGTATCGGATCTCGATCGAACATATCGGCCGATGATCCCATGGTGGAGTGGGATCCGCACACGACGATAAAGGCCCTGCATGGTAGTGGCCTCGCTGCTGGTGAGAATATGCTCGCGAACCAGTTCTTCCAGCATAGAGGGGAGCGTGAGATTTCGCTCGTCCTCTGCAGTGGCTAGTAGTTCTGACTCGAGACGGGATCGATCTTGCTCAGACGACGCATTCGTTCTGATTGCTCGTGCCTTCACTACAGCTCGACGCACAACGTGCTCCCAGGCGCTACACGTTACCTGGGCGCTTGCGAGCAGGAGACCGGCTTCGACGCACCTCGTGATCTCGACCATAACGTATCGTGGTATGACGCCGGCGCGTTCAATCACGACGAGGCGCTCCTGAATCGCGCGTAGGCGCGCAATGGCCGATGCGCTGAACTGCGCTTCAAGTGGTCGAATCTTCACCCTTCAACCATCCGACGGACTGTATAACGCCCCGGGTAAGCTGCGGCGAGAGCTGGCGCGGACCTGGCGGAGCCAGGTCCAGTGTCAGATTCGCCGTGAGCCTCTGCCAGGGCCGTGAAAGATCGCGCCGTCTGCTTCACGGAATTTATGTGGAAGGCCTCTTGCATTCCAGTAGACCGAATTTGACTCGATAGCGGTTCAAGGCGTTCAAATCGTCATCTGATAAGGCGTTACAGAGAAAAGGCCACTCTTGTGGCTCATTCTCAGGCATGTTCAGATATCTGCTCCGTTTAGCCAAGTCATCGAGGAGGCGCTCAACATCTGGGCGCGGGTCGGCATCGGGCGGATACTTCACTGTTGGTTCGTAATCGATAGGCAGCGAATGGTAGTGAGTACCGAACCCTAATATGTTAATCATATCCTCAAAAACTCCGCACAGCTCCTTCAACTCCGCTAGGGAAATCGCTGGCAACTTGACCGATTGTCCTGGTGGGGTGCTGAGCAACGCTCGGTCGAGATGGGCGATTACTTTATTACGGAACACGTCAAGGCGTGGCCGAAGGCGGTTCTTTACTTCCTCCAGATCGAGGGCCGCTAGCCTCTTACGGACAGCCTTTGACACGGGGGTCTTGGTGATGTTTGGCAGCACTTCGTTCCTGAAGCGCGCAACGGTGAGGGAACGTGCATCCGTGTCGAAGGCTAGTCCCCAGCCGGTCACGAGTGAGGAAAAGTACAGATTTCTAATCACAATGCTCCAAAACATCGCCTGCCCCGCGGCCAGAACGCCAAATGGAAAGGTGACCAGGTGCTCGAGGACGAAGAGGTTTGTTCTGAGGGTTGACACCTGCGAGTGCAGCGCCGCGATATCCCGTTCGTAATCCGGCACGAACTCGCGGGTGAGAACATCCGTAGGTGTCAGGTCCGACGCACTAGCCATGGCGACCTTCCCACATACCGCCCCGGGTAAGCTGCGGCGAGGCCTGGCGCGGCCCTGGCTTTATCAGGGCCAGTGCCACGGCCCGCCGAAACAAGAGCCAGGGGCGTGACAGGTCGCGCCGGCTGCTTCAGCCGGCGGTTAGACAGACAACTAGTCTGGCTCGGTCTCGGCTAGGCTTGGGGCTGTGTTCCATCCGCAGCTTTCGCAAAAGGTTACATACGGCGGATCGACCCCGGCCCCCGGCACGTACTCAGAGCCAATCTTATACGAATGGCACCGCGGACAGCGATCCGGTGTCGCGCGTTCATGCCGGAGAACTGCACGTCCAAACGCCCCCAACGTCGCTTGTGTTGCCTCCAATGCAAGGTGACCGTCGAAACGCACAGCGTTCGATGCATGCGTCAACCGAGACACTAGTTGCCAAGTGGATTTCGCGAGGGTCTTTAGGTATCCACGAACTCCGGCAGCCCTGGAGCCTTCGGCAACTGTGTTGGCAATCAATTCAGACCAGTTTAGGAAGTCGCCACGTTTTGGACGTTCTTGACCGGCTGTCACCATCGAATCGCTAGCAACAGCACGCACCATAGCAAGAAGGCATTCCCGGCAGCGCATGCCTACGGATTGGAACTCTTCTGCTTCGTCTGCTCGGTCGAGCGCCTCGGCTGCCTGAGTCCATCGCCGCCAAACAGCCGCCAGCCTATCCTGCTGTTCGTCATCATCAGTGCCACGGCGTCTCGCCATGACCCTAGCCATGAGGCCGATGTGAAAGGAAAGCGTGTAATCCAAGCTGGGAAAGAGATCCTGTGAGTACAAGTTCGTGGGTTCTGTAATTACCCAGTATCGTTCGCCATCTGTGTGAACGTCCCATGCTTGGATGTTGCGACCGAACAAATGTTCCGTTGCTACTCTCTCCAGGTACGTGACCTTCTCCTTGGGCGACTGCCATTCAACGTATTCCCGGATTGCATCCGCATCCGGTTCGGACCGGTTCAGGACGAACTTGTTCAGAACGGAGTCAGGCACCCGTCCGGGAATTGTGCAGTCGTCAGGGGAAGGGATTCGCCTTTTAGCTTTCTTGGAAGACTTCGGCATCAAGTACAGATTCCTCGCATTGGAGTCCAGTCGTCATCAGTGTGCGTCAACTAATAGTATACGGAACTGATCTGGTATCACTGCAAGGAGCCTTCTGCTGTATGGCTCGATGAACGCGCCGAGGCTCTGCACGAATCAACACACCCCCATCGGCTCGGTCCTGCAGATATGTCCCGTCTGGCGTTCTTTGTCACCTGATGTCGCTTATTTACAATCCTTTATACGCCAGCCCATGGCTCAGGCTCAAGCGTTCCAGCCACATCGGCTCTCCCCGGCAACGAGAGAGCCAGAGAGCCGGATTCGGCAGGATGGCCACACAGGGCAGGTGAGGTCGCTCTCCTGAGCCTCAGGTCCCGCAGCCAGACTTGTCCATGGGGCGGCAATTCGCGCGGTTTCGGGACTGTGGGGGAAATGATGAGGCGGCCGGCTGTTAACCGGCCGCCCCGATTTTGGGAAGGATGATGTCTGGCTCCCCAGACGACAATCTCTTCAAACCCACTATCAAAGCGCCTAGAGAGTTCGCAACCTCACTTCCTGCAATGGATTACGGCCAATGATCTCTGCCTCGATCTGTGCTCGATGTCACCGTTCACCTTCAGTGGACCACTGCACCCTCCCCCAGGCTGCCCATGAAGCTGGAACGCGAGGCCTCGGCTGCACAGCGCCGCACCCGCCGCAGGGCCTAAACGGTCTTTGTCTCCAGGGCGTCGCCCTGGGACAACTTC
>JBDGYW010000651.1:0-4171 GCA_039588935.1 Gemmatimonadota bacterium
CTGGTCACTCTGCGTCATTTCCAGATCCTCCGGTTACTGGACCATGATGGAAGCGGCGGCGGCCACCCCCTGGTGGGTTGCCACGATCGCCGCAATCCCGACCTTTAGGCCGGTCGCCTGTCCGAATATGTCCACCTCCGCGATTAGTGGGTTGGAAGAGGACCAGGACAAGGAGGGATCTGCCACAACCTCACCATTCACGTCGGTGACACTTGCTGTATACTGAGCCATCTCGCCTATAGCCACGGTGTCGGCAGCAGGGGAAATCGTCACCGTGATGGTTCCGACGGTTGCGATGATCGGCAATTCTCCGGTGAGCGGCTGGAGCGTAATGGAGAGGTTGGGATTCTGACCCTCCGTGATATTCACCGTCACCGAGCCACGGTGGATCTCAACACCGCCTTCGTCGAAGGTCCGGAGGGTAAAGGTGCGGTTGGCGCCCGTCGGCACCGTCACCGTACCACTGGCCGTGCCACCGGAAACGGACAGCTCAGCAGTGATGGCAGTGCTGATCCCGGGCCCGGTCACCTCTACTGCGGCCGCCGCTACCGCGCTGGCCACGGCGATCTGCAGCGATATCGTCACGGTCGCGTCGCCGCCGGTTGGTTCGTCCGGTGTAGTTGTTGAGCGGCAAGCAAGGTTGATGATAGCAACAGACACGACGGCCAGTGGAATTCGGCCGTACCTTCGAGAGGCCTTCATCAAAACCTCCGTGGATTGATAGCGGTCCGCGTCACCCTCCACACAACGAGTGACAAACGGCAACGGCTTGAAACTGCCCAAAGCTGGCTCTGCAGCGTTTTCCGACCGCCAGGGAAGGTGGCGGTAAGCGTCAGCCGATGCCTTGCACCCGATAATGCACTCACAGGTTGCCATTCCGCCAGGGCGTTCTTGCCTTGAACATTGAGGTGCGCTTGTCATGCGCCGGTCGGCAGCGACCCCGTAAACGTCACATCGCTCCAAACTGATGAGACGTCCGATCACTGACGTCCATTCCTTCTTCGGAAAATATGGCCTGGCCGGTGAGAATCCCGACGAACACCGCGGAGTTGCTCTCAGGAGCCAAGGGCGCACGGATCTCCACTCCCAGATAGGGGTTCCCGACAGCGTCGTCGACTTCACCCAAACCTTCGAACCCGTAGTGTGCGAAGGGGAGGTCACCAACGAAAACCACCGTGTTGCCAACCGGCAGACGCAGCGTGGCGGGCCTCCGTCGGGAACGGGGCACCGGTGCCCGTGTAGAACCTCGGATGGCCAAAGCAGCCTTCGGGCACAAACGGATCTTCCGTACCGGCATTGCGGTCGCAGTATTTGCTGCGGCTTTTTTGCTTCAGCCGGTGACCGTCGCTGCCCAGCCGTGCACAACCCCGGATTGCGAGCTTGGCGCCACTCCTTCAGAACACATAACACTGCTTTCGCTCAATGCACTCATCGGCGGTGTGACAGCCGGCATTCTGCGTATCGCCCACGGTGATCCTGTGAAGCAAGCACTTGCTGACGGATTCCTGAGGGGTGCAGTGGGCGGTGGTCTTTCTTACACCGGGAAACGTGTAGCCGCGTCCGACTTCGACGGAGCCGGCACGATAGGCCGAGAGATCGCGGCGTTCGGCGCGTCAACAACGGCAAATGCGGCGGACGGAATTGGCACCTTTGACCGCTTGATGTTCCCACTCGGACCTTTCCCGGTCCGGCTAGCGCTCACAAAGAATGGCTCAGGACGCACCGTGCGCCCGCTCATCGACCTGCTCTCGGCCGCCGGCGTTGTCTACGGACTCGCCGCAAGCCGCTACAGCTTCGACTGGGGTGCCAGCTTTTCGGGGGGAGTGGCGGTGTTTCGAGAGCGCAGCCCGCAACTCGACGAGTTCGGCGTTCTCGATGTTGATAGAGCTTCCGGCGACGAATGGACGTACCATCAGGACGGACATCGTGTAACAGTGTTCACCGGCGCCACGACCGTTGGCGGTGCGGTCTTCGCGAGTTATCTAGCTCCTGATGATCGGATTCTCGCGCACGAGCGGGTGCATGCGCTTCAATTCGACTTTGTAGCCGCAACTCTCAGCGACCGAGCGGATACCTGGACGATGGCCAAACTTCCCTCTGTGGATCGGTGGCTGAAATTGAATCTCGTTCCAATGGCTTTCGGTGCATTCAACCAGTCCGTCATGTCCCTGTCAAATCACGACAGCTTCCCCTGGGAGCGCGAGGCCATCCTCCTGTCCGGCCACCGTTGACGCGGTTGGTGTTAACCCCTTTTCGCCATTGCTCAGCGCTCCGGTGCCTCACGGGGCGCGGAGCAAAACCTTGAGCGCCTCCGGCCGCTGTGCATGTTCAAATGCGGCGATGCCTTCAGCCAAAGGATAGCGAGCCTGAATCAGCGGCTCCACATCGACTTGACGTGAGGCGAGAAGTCGCAACGCCGGAGCGAACGGCCCGCATCGGGATCCAACCAAAGTCAATTCGTTGACCACCACGGCCGCCGCGTCCACAGCGAGTTCACCCGCGTAGGTGCTCTTCATTACCAGTGTGCCGCGAGACCTGAGTGCCGTGTGAGCGATCGCAAAGCCCTCTGGGTTTCCGGTGCACTCAACAGCGATGTCGAACTCAACAGGATTGGCTGAGTCAGCAAGGCCTGTCTGGACACCGCGGGCCGCCAGCATAGAGAGTTTGTCTCGACTGTTGCCAACCACCAGCAGTTCACAGCCCGTCAACGCCATCGTCTGCGCCACCAGCTGCCCAAGGCGTCCATCACCGACGACGAGCACCCGATCGTTGGCGGTAACATTAACCTGCTCCAAAATCTGGAGCGCCGCCGCCAACGGTTCAGTGAAGGTCGCGGCGTCGGTGGAGACTTCGTCCGGAACGACGTGAAGGTTGTCGTTCGGGAGTGTCAGGTACTCCGCAAACGCACCGTTTCGGCCTACTATCCCCAGAACCGTTCGTTCCGAGCAGTGACTTGGACGACCGGAGACACAGTGAGAGCACGCGCCGCATGTCACATTGATCTCACCGATAACTCTTGTCCCAACTAATCCCTGTGGTCCACGTTCGACTATGCCGACAAACTCGTGCCCCGGCACACCTGTGAAGGGATAGTATCCGCGAGTCAGCTCGAGATCGGTGCTGCAGATGCCGGCACTGATCACTCTCACGAGAGCTTCGCCATCCGGCGGCTCCGGAATCGGAACGTCTTCGCGGACCGTGAGCTGTTGGTTTTCGAGCCAAAGGGCGAGCATAGGGGCAAGATAGCTTCAATGCGGGCGAGGGGCACTACTGAGATGGCGGCATATGCCGCATGTCCCACGTAAGCCGCTTGGACGGGGGTGGGTGCGGGGTTTATGGAACCGCTACCGCCAGCCCCGCCTCCGCCACCATAATCGCGAGCGCATTTTGAACTGCGATGTGACCATTCTCGTTCAGCCACCACTCGTTCAGCGAATGCCCACCACCACCACGACCACCACGACCGATCGTGATGCCGGGGACTCCCAATGAAATCGGTATGTTGGAGTCGGTCGAACTGACTCCCAGCCTGGGCTCCGCCCCGAAGTACCGCGCCGACGCCGACGCTCTCTGAAGAAGCGGGGTGTCCAGAGGTGTGGTTCCCGATGGCCTGTCGCCGATCATTTCGACTTCTACGGTGAGCGAATCACCTCTGCGCCGTTCCGAATTCTCTTCGTCGAGAGCCTGGCGGACAGCCGACTGGAAAATTGCATCGACTCCATTCAACCGTTCCGGACTCTCCGATCGCATGTCCACCTCCATCCACACCGAATATGGAATCGAGTTGATCGACGTGCCGCCACCGATGCGTCCGACGTTGTAGCTGGTCCTTGGCCCTTCCGCTACATACGCGGCAGCCGCTTCGTCGAATATCTTGACCGCTCTCCCCATCGCGTGAGCGGGGTTGCCGAGACCGAACGCACCCCAGGAGTGACCGCCCGGCCCGTGAAAGGTGACCCTGTAGCGATGAGAGCCGAGGCCTTGGTGCACTATCCCGCCGATGCTTCCGCCATCGACCGCAATCCACGAGTCGATGCCCGGACCTCCATCCCTGAAGAGGTGCTTCACACCCCGTAGGTCGCCCAGCCCCTCTTCTCCAACGGTCCCAATGAAGAGCAGATCTGACTCCGTGCGCAGGCCGGTCTCATCCATCGCGCGGAGAAGAGTGAGA
>JBDGYW010000652.1:0-4866 GCA_039588935.1 Gemmatimonadota bacterium
GCCAAGCGCCGCAAATACCTTAAAAAAGTTCACCATGTGGCCTCCGTTGCTTATGCGTCGGATGTACGCACCGCAGCGACCGTGACTGCCTGCCCCAGGAATTGCGCCGATGCGGACTCGAAGGTTTTAATCGGCGTTGCGCCACCGTCACGCACCCGCACAAAAAGGTCTCTGGGACTGGTAAAAACCGCCGTATAGGATTCGGTCGTCGCTCTGGCCAACCAGTCGATGTAGCTAAGGAACACATTTGCCGGGGTCGTTGCGTTGTCGCCCGAGAAGTCCTCGAAGTCCTGAACCTCGATGGTGTGCGTACCACCGCCAGCAGCAGATGTGATATCAATATCAGTGCCGGCAATAGCGTCTGCCTCCGTAGCGGCAAACTGGATGTTGTTGGCGTCCAACTTGATTATCCAATAGTCCGTTACCGTGGACAGCCCTCCCGGCAGCGCACCACCGGAATTGGACAGTTGAACCAAGTCCGACGTGGCGAATGCGTGCCCCACAATGTTCACCGAGTTACCCGAGGGGCCGTCCGAGGTATCCACATCACCATCCACAAATGTATCGTCTGCAAGGATGGTGTAGTCGTTGCCTGAATTGGATTCGTACCGGATGCGCTTGTAGATCCCCGAGTCCAATTCCACGCGCAGTTGCCCATTCCCCGGAGTCTCGGTGGGGACAGCCGCCGAGCATTGGATCAGGGTCTCGGTGGCGCCGCTCAGCGTGACATCCGTCGCAAGCTGGTTCTTGTAAAGCACCTGCCGAACGCGGCCCCACGAGTACCCGGTCCTCCCCGGCAACCAGCCCGGAGACCGTAAACGTCTGGTTGTTGGGCGGTGAGCGAGAAGCACCCGACAAGTCCGTAAAGAGATCCGAGGAGCCAACGTCGTCTGGATTGAACCCGATGCCGTAGGCGCCGATGATGTTGGAGCCTGTCGAAGTTCCCATCCACTCGGGGTTGAGCGTGCGGGTCGTGATCGTGGCCGTGCAAGTAACGTTGTTCGTGGTAGGAGCCCCGCCGTCATAGATGATGGCGTTGTCGACCGGGTTTACCCCGGAAATCACTTGCAGGTAGACCTCACCGGAGGCCCCGTTGTCGTCCTTCGCGAGTACGAGCCCTTCACCACCGGACACGTTGTTGTTCGTGATGGTAGCGTTCACGAGGCAATTAGCCCCAGACTCGTTGCCCTCGATGTAGTAGTCGTCCACGAGAGACCCAGCGATATCCTGGGTGAGGTAAATCGTGCCCGAGGCACCCGTTACCCCAAACAGGCACTTGCCCCCTGTGACGAAAACTGTCTTGCCGCTAGTCGTCCACACCTGGACACGCTCGCCGCGAATGAAGGTTCCCGTCCCAGCATCAAAAACTGCCGCCGCGCCCCAGAACACGATATCGTCCGTGGTGGCTGTATTCTCGGGCAGGGTGCCGGTTTCAGCGTCGAAGGCGCATTCCACGTTGATGCCCTCGAAGCGGTCGCCAGCATAGCCGTGCATGATCTCGGAAGTGTAAACCTCGAAGTTCAATGCCGTGGTTGTGATATTGGCCCAGGTGTCCGTGGTGTCCGAACTGTTCGTGTCCTGCGAAGCGAGTTCAGGATTGGCTGTGGTCGTGTCACCATCGGCCTCAATCTTCTCGGTATTCGTGCCGCCAAAGTGGCGGATGGCAATGTGATACGTGGTCGATGCCGTCAGCGATAGATTCGTCCGCTGGTCGGTGCCGTCGCCAGGATTACGCCAGTTGAACTGGAACCAGAAGTCCTCGTAACCTGCCGTGATGAACGAGATGGGTAGCCGCTCGGATTCGGCCAGCACCGAGCCCGTGGGCGCACCCGCTGAATCCGCGTACAGTTGGCAGTAAATTTCCCCGGCCATGCTCGCCAACGTCGCACCCGCATCGGCGCGGAGTCGGAACTTGCAGCCGGTCAACATTTCACCGTTCGCGGTGGCCGTGAAGCCCTGTGCAATACCGTAACGAGCCGTCCCGTCGTCCACGATGACATCGTTACCCGTTTCCGTGTTGTTGTCGGCGGTATGGGAACGCTGCGAGATGTACTTGGAAAACTCGTAGGTGTCGTTGATCGAATTGGCACCCTTGGTCCACTGGGAGTAATACTCCTCGACGTTAGCAATACCGTCGATGTCGATGTCCTGGAAGCCCTCGGTATTCGTAATATCCGAAATGGCCGCCAGAGTGGCGTCGTTCTGGGTGTTGAAAATGTCCGCGCCGTTACCGATAGCCGCCACGCTGTTGCCCGTGCCCAACGACACAGGGAACCGGCGCCACTGGTCCCCAAGCTCGCGGGCGAGCACCGTGCAGCGTTTACCATCAATGTCTGCGCCAGCCTCCTTGGACTTCACCAAGTGTCTCGAAAACACCAGCGATGGGGACGCCTCGGCATTGATGCCCGTTCCCCAAAACGGCTCCAGCAACTTGCCGTCTTGCAGAATCATGTACTCGGTGCCGGTCTCTACCGGGCCGATGACGCCGAGGCCGGAGTACAGTGTCTCGCCGCCTTCGGTGGGGTCCGTTTGAGAAACCGAGCCATCGTACAAATGACGGGCGAAAGCATCGTCAATGTTGAACGGTGAATTCAGCGTAACGATCTGATCGGTGGACCGGTCGAACGGGGTGTCCACCGTGATGTCGAGAATATCGTCACCAGCGGCTTGCCCGTCGTCCTGTTTCAGCATGAGCCACTGAATGAACTCCAACACGTTATGCCTGTTGGTCGTTGCGGCCCCCGTCCAGCGAATGTTTCCAGATGTGTCAATGCTCACATCAGCGTCGGCTATGGCTGCCATGGTTCTCTCCTACCAAAAAATCACGAATTCAAAATCTTCGACGGGCCCCTCGTCACGTTCACGGCCCGCATCACACCGGTTCCATCGCGTTCGATCTCGAAACGCAGTTGACCACTCCATGGTTTCGGGGTGATAACGGGAGGGGGCTGAATGCTTTGTAACGCCTCGATGAGCTGGCGCAATGTTGCTGCCGAAGTCGGCTCCCTCTCCATTAAGGCTTTCATGCTTTCCAAGACGTTTCGTTGCTGGACACTGTTTTCCTGCAACAAAGTCGCCATCTTGGAAAGGATGGCTCCATGGTCTGGAGCTTTCGCTGGCGGCGCTTTCTTCTTCGGTGGCGACCCCTTGGCTTTGACTTTTCCGGCAACAGCGAGCCTCTTCAGGTCTTCCTGACGAATACGCTTGATCATGGTGGGGTCTCGTTTAGGCGCTCACGCAATCCATGAGCTTTTGGTAAATGCTGCGCTGCTTATCCAGCTCGCGCACCGCTTCGCGTGCGTTCTGGGTAATGGTGACTTCCTGGCCGGTCTCTTCCACGAGCGCTTTGCGCGTCACGGTGGCGTCGGCGGGGATGAGGCTTACACGTATGCGAGGCCGCCCTTCGGGCGTTTCGACCTCTTCTTGCCCTTGGGCTTCTTCACCCCCCGGCAATGTTGGCGCCAATCCTTCGGGACGCTCTCCCCCCGGCTCGCCTTCGCCCCGAACGCCTGGCACTGGCTGTAGCTGTATGGCATCTTCGGCCTCCAGTAATGGCGTGTTGAAATCTACGCCGAGTGTTCGCGCAAGAGCGCGAGCCTTGTCTTCCAGATACGAAGCTCCGCTGTCATCAGCACGTCGGGTAACAAAATCCGCCCGCTCGTTGTGTTTGCTTACGAACAGCGCAGCGGTCTCTTTCGCTGCCGCCAGCGCATCCGCGATGCTCTTGCCGTCGCGAATAGCTTGCAGGAGCGACTGTAGCCCTTCGGCGCGGATCAGGGGATCAATCGCCGCCCCACCAACGGAAACCTGCCCAGGTGGGGGCAAGAGTTTTCGGTGTTCTTCGTTCAGCCGGAGAGCTTCGTCCCCCAGCTTTCGCATTTCTGCAAAAACGGTCTCCTGTTCCGGCGCTACTCCTTCGGCTTCTGGCGCTGCTTCGGCTGGGGCTTCTGCTTCCGGTAAGCCTTGTGCAATTCGGGCAATCTCATCGTCAATCCGCTTCAGTTCTGCTCTATCTTCAGTTTTTGCCCGTTCTAGAAGAAGATTTCGGATACGCTCAGAATCTTCTCTCGATCCCTGGTGTGGTCTCTCAGCGGAGTCAGGGGATAAGAAATTGGCTTCCTCGGGAGCAATGAATTCTCCTTCCGCATTAAGGATGTATTCAGTGCCTCCATATTCCTTGCCGTCCGGGTGGCGAGTAACCACCTTTCGATAAACTCTCCCGCTGCCACCGACAGCGACCGTCGTTGTTTCGGTAACACCGTCACCAAGGTCTACGACGACTTCTTTATCGGCTCCCGAGATTTCGGCTGGTACTTCTCCTTCCGGTTGCGCTGGAGCCGCGCCTTCACCTGTTTCCAGCTCTCCGGTGGGAGCTGGCTCTGCCGTTTCTTGCTCATGTTGCCTCGCTATAATTTCGGCAAGCGCTCTCGCCGCATCGTCGGGCTCCAGGCTGTCCTTCAGCGCAGCCACAGCCTCCGGGTCAACCTGCTCCGCTTCGTAGGCAAGCTCCGCCAGGCTTCGGGTCGGACCGTCCCAATCGGGCTCGTAGGCGTCCTCCTCGAAGATTTCGCCGGCAGCCGTGTCCTCGTAGACGGAGATGGGCGGGAACCCTTGCAGGAGCGCCCCCCGCTCCTTGCGGGCCTTCGCCAGCTCTTCGCGGACGTAGTCGATCCGCCCTTCGCGCTCGACGCCGATGGTATCGAGCATGGCGCCAACGGCACGGGCCTCACGGACTCCGAGCTTCTTGCCCTCCAATGCCTTATCGGCAGCGGCCCGAACCTGCTCGACCGTCATCTGCGACTCGGCCCGCGCAACGATGGCCTGGAACCACTGGGGATTGACGCTCGGGGTGCGCCCCTTGACCTT
>JBDGYW010000653.1:0-6748 GCA_039588935.1 Gemmatimonadota bacterium
GTTTGGAATGGGCTTCTTGCAGTTTCCATGCGTCGAAGGTACGGCAGGTTGCAGTAGTTGTCTGCGAGATCGCTGCAAGTTGCCCAACTAGGGGGTGCAACACGTCTGACTCTGGATCAGAAGAGTCCAGGTGAACGCACCCTCCTCCCAGCCCCCCCCTCGCGTTTGCTTCGCAACGAGCCCTGGCGGGGCAACTTCGAGCGAGTCAATGGGTTAGGTTGGCTCGCTTTTGTCATTTCTAGAGGTACTCACCGAGTTTGGTGTCCGGGCTTTCCAGGATCTCGCGCTTGGGCGAAGAAGAACGTCCCAATTCCGCATATCGCTGCCCCAAGAACGCACTAGACTTATCTGCAAACAAGCCGCACTATTGCATCGTCAATCGCGAGTAGCACGAAAACAGAAGTGTCGCGCCGGTGGCCTGTTTGGCCCCGCCGCCGCAGTAGACGCCCTCCACCTGGACGCCGCAGCCGACGACGAGACCGTTGACCACCTTCGCGAGGATCTTTTGGAGGTCACCATGAAACGACGCGCGTTTGCCTGGCTCCAACACCTCACCATTGCCGATCTCTCTGGTCAACACCTGCGCCAGTTCAGGAACGAACTCAGGTGGAACGACGTAGCGTATCGCTAGCACGCGAACGGACTGAAGGCAGAGGGGGCAGACATGTTTGACGGTTCGTCACACGCTCGCAACCGTCGCACGCTCTGCGGGGCCCGTGCGTCTTCTCTTGCGGCGTTTCTCTGCGTGGCGGCGGTGGTGTCGGCATGTGATGAGAGCTTCGATCCGACCGCGCCAAGCGATCTCACGTTCTCGGTGTTTGGCTACCTGGATGCCTCTGCGGATACGCAGTGGATCCGCGTCATGCCCATCCGTCCTCTGAAGGTGACGTCGCAGGACGCGCTCGGAGTAACGGTGACGCTGGAGCACCTTGGGACGGGCCGGAGCGTCGAGCTGCGGGATTCTCTCTTCAGCTTCTCGTCTTCAGCCGATCCTGACTGGGGTGCCGACGGCGCTCACGTTCACAACTTCTGGACGCTTGAGGATATCGAACCCGGGGCCGCCTACCGGTTGTCGGCGAGGCTGGAGGGCAAAGAACCGGCGGAAGCGGTCGTGGAGATTCCTCGCGACTATGAGGTCGAAGTAGCGATCAATCAGGTTCGCGGTCCTGGGGTACCCGACGAGCTGCGGATTACCGGAGCGAAGCACCTGCCGTTCCTCACGACGGAAGCCTTCTTCTACGACGGTTGCGTGTGGGATGTGAGCACGATCCCGCACGAAGGGCGCTCGGCCGAAAACCAGACTCACCTGATCGCGATCGAGAAGCAGGAGGTCACTCTCCCCACGGGCCGCACGGGCTGCGGCGAGCTGTGGGTCGCGAACCGGGAACTGTGGATCGTGGGATCGGCGACGGAGTGGCCGGCCGGCGGGTATTCCCAAGGCGCACTGGGCGAATCGGGTTTGACATCCAACGTCACGAATGCGGTGGGTTTCCTCGGAGGCGTTCTTACCAAGGTCATTCCCTACGAAGACTGCGTGTTCCAGAGCGATGGGGTGCCGATCCCGGGTTACTGCCGGCTTCGCTATGGCAGCGAAACGGCAAGGGTAATCGGCACCATCAGAGAAGAGCTTTGCGTCGGACCGCTTGACTCGGTCGTGGTGCAAATGACCGAGCTGAACCGGGAACCAGCGAGGATCAGAACCGTCCTCAGCAACGGAGCCGGGGAATTCTTGATCGGAGCGCTTGAGCCGGGGATTTCACACTCCCTGTGGGTGCGTGCCCCTCCGGTTCCCATTGACTCGGTGTTCAACGTGTACAGGTTCACGTGGGAATACTCAGAGTGGTTCGATATCCACACCCTGCACACCGACACCGTGACGTTTTTGCCGGGCCAGCGGCTGGAGTACGATATCCGTCTCGAGCGGTTGCTGCCGTGTGAAGCGCGAACGCTGATCGGCACCGTCACAGAGGCGGGTTGCGGCGACGGGCCGATCGACTCGGCCACGGTGGAACTGACGGAGCTGTACGTGCCGGACTACCTGATCCCGAGGACCCTCACCGGCCGCACCAACCGCAACGGAGAGTATCTCATCACCGGGTTGCACCAGTACCTACACGAGCTGCGGGTGCGTGGCCCTGATGTGGTCGTTGATTCGGTGTATAATCCGGAGACGGGGGGGTGGGACCCTGTGTTGGCGAATGTCTACACCGAGCGCGTCGACAGCCTGAGGTTCCGGCCCGACCAGGTGGTAAAGTACGACGTCCGGCTCAGTCGGTTGACGCCGTGCAATGAGCCGCCCCCGGGGGCGAAATGACCACGTTTCGACTCGGTGTTTTCGCGACCGCAGCCGCGGCCGTCAGCCGCCTTGAAGCAAAGGAATCGGAACATCCGTTCCATCCGCAGACTCGGTCGACGCGAGTGGCACAAGTCGTCGGGCTTCAGTAAACGCAGCATGGTTGAGAACGCGATCTTTCGGTACAAGACGATCATCGGCCGAGGCATGAGGAGTCGCAGCCTGGTGGGCCAACGGGTGGAGGTGCGAGTCGCGTGCAGCGTTCTCAACACTATGATCCGTCTCGGGATGCCCGACAGCTACCGAGTGGGGTGATTCTCGGAGGAGAATCGGGAATCGGGGGTAAGTTCCGAGCCACGCAACAACGCCGTGAATGTCCGTGAACGTCGCTCATTTCTCAACGGACTCGGCCGTAAGTACTTGTAAAATAGAGATTTACGATGTAGAGGCGCAGGTTTGCAGGGTCAAGATATGTCAAAACGGCGTCGATTGTGAGTTTGCAGCCGTCGATTGCAGGCCTCACGGCCACGATTGCGAACCCGCAATCATCGATTGGGTCCTTCTTTTCGAGAAAAGCAAGAACGCATTTCGAAGATTGCAGAGTCACAATTGTCGCTATGAAGCCTCCATCTGCCATCTGAGGATCTCACATCCAGGTTTGCATCCATCATATGAGCGCTTTGCTGCTCACAACCGGCATTTGGTGGTTCACAATTTCAAAATTGTAAATTGCGCGTTGCCGTTTGGCGTCTTCATATGCTGGGTTGCGTCCTTCCTTTCGCTCGCGTCAAACGACCAATCGTCTGCGTACAGAGAACATCTGGCTCTGCGACGTATGCAGCGAACGCGAGGCGGCCGCGATCCCCCCTTTGGAACGATCCAGTAGCTGCGGTCGCTCTTCCCGGCGACCAAAAGAAAGGTCCCCGCGAAACAGCGCGGGCCCACGTTTTCTACCGCTGACAGAACAAAGGAGATAGAGATGGCAACGTTCCCAAGAAGAGAAGCCGATGTGGCCGCATTGGCCGGTACGATGGTACATGGCCTCATGGAGAACGGTGAGCACTTTCCCGATTCCCCGGTGACTGTAGACGCACTCCAGGAAGCGGTCGTGCGTTACAGGAGTGCCAAGGAGAGTGCGGAGACCGCGGAAGGGGCGGCAGCCGTGGCGTTTGAAGAGAAGCAGGATGCGCTTCAAGACCTGAGCGACAAGATGAAAGGCGTTCTGCGTTATGCGGAGATCGCGCATCGCGAAGACGAGAGCAAGCTCAGGACAATCGGATGGAGCGGAAAGAGAGACCCCGTCGAGCTGCAGCCGCCCGGCGCTCCGCGCACTCTGGAGGTGAAGCGTGAGGGTCGTGGCTGGGTGTATCTCGACTGGAAGTCACCAGCTGAGGGAGGCACAGTGTCGGCGTACCGCGTGCTTTCGCGCACGAGTGGTGAGACGGAGTGGAAGGAGATCGTGTTGTGTTTTGAATCCGTGACCGCCCTGACAGAACAGCTACAGGGCGTCGATCTCGAGTTCCAGGTGATCGCGATCAACAAGGCAGGTGAGAGTCTGCCGAGTAATCTCATCATGGTGGCTCTATAACCTCGAGCGTTGTTATGCCTGGCGGTGTCTTCCTTACGCGCGCCCTTCGTTCGCTGTACGGCACCTGCACGATCTCTGTGCAGCAGTGGGATATGCGACGCGCGTTGGCATTTCGGGTTGCACACATTCCGAGCGCCGCCTCGTCGCTTACGCCGCCGAGAACAGCTCACTCCCGGGGCGACGCTTCGGGAATCACCGGCTGGGAGGCTCTTCTAGAAAGGATCTCGGATGCGTTTTAGATCATTGATGGTTGTGTGTGTCGTTTTTCAGTTCCAACCTCGAAAGTGTTGTCAGGGAGGTGGATGGAGAACATACTGCGCACTGTGGAGTACATGGAGCAAGAGGATCTGATGAGCGTCCCGCAGTGAGTTGGCACAGGAGCGCAGTGTGAAGCCAGGCTTGATGTGTGGGAGATTGGTTCCGTTTGCACTTTATAGTTGCGTATTGCTACTCAGTCCCCGTCCATGTTGGTGTCAACAGGCTGACCGACTCCCAATCCACACGCGACGCATCAGCGACCGAGCACTGGAAGTATGGCCCGGCGATTTTGCCCAAACCACGACGATGATCGCCATCGCTTCGCAGCAGGGAATCGTCGTGGTGGATACGGAAAGTTCCTGGAGTGTGACGGAAGAGATCAGAAGGGTTATCGCGCGGGAGTTCGGTAGGGACGATTTCGCGTTTCTGATCAACACTCACGGGCATACCGATCACGGTGGTGGGAACCAGGTTTTTGGGGACGCAGTGATCGTGGCCCACGAACGTTGTCCGGAGATGCTCCGGAGCGTTTTAGACGAGGCCAATCTGGACCGTCACCGCGAGCGTCTGACGCATTGGCTGCGAGGCCTTCACCAACAGTCACAATCGCTGTCGCAGGATGACCCGGAGCTCCCCGCCGTTCGGGAGCGAGCGCGGTACGTCACGCGTATCGTGACAGACCTCGGATCGGATTTCGAGCTCACACTGCCCCACGTGACTTTCCCCGACCGTCTGACACTCGACCTCGGCGATCTGACAGTCCGCGTCTACTACTTCGGGGGACTGCACACCGACGACCACGTCATCGTCCATGTTCCGGAGGAGGGGCTTCTTCTGACTGGGGACATCCTCACCGACAGCTGGATACCCGTGTTGTCGGAGAGTGAGGACATGAACATTCCGTTGATGCTGGCGCACTGGGAAACCATCCTGCAACGGGATGAGGCACTCCAACATGTGGTAAACGGTCACTGGGACCTCGGCATATCGCTCACCTACTTCCGCCAGGCCCACCGGTATGTCCGGACGCTCTGGGATGAAATCGGGGACGCACGTTCGCAGGGACTCGAACTGGAAGCGGCATTTGACCGCCTCGTTTTGCAGGATCGGTTTCCTGAGTTCCGGGAGCTCGTCCATGAGTACGAGGGGGTAGACTAAGTTGATTTGGGGGCTTCTGGGGAGATAGCAGTAGCATTTCGTCACAGAGAGGCGGTGAACGATGAAATCACACGCGTCAAATATCGTCCTCATGATCTGGATCGCCCTTTTGTTACACGCCGTAGCATTCGCCCAAACGTCCGACGACATGCCCATTGTCGTTCAGCGACTGAGCGACAAAGCCTATCTCTTCAAGCTCGCGTTCCTACAGACTTCCGTCTTGGTTTCGGAAAGAGGGTTGGTCGTGTTGGATGCCAATAGAGGGCCAGCCGCCGGTGCCGCACTGCGGGACAGGATCGTCGAGGAACTCGGTCGCGATGATTTTGCTTATCTGATCAACACCCACCATCACGACGACCACACCGGAGGCCACGCCGCCTTCTCGGACCTGACGATCGTCGGACACGAACGCCTCAGCGAGGGACTGAATAATGAAGTCGACAGGGATTTCTCCTCCAACGCCGATCGTTACAGACAGATCGCAAACAATTTCCGCGAAGAACTCGAGTCGGTAGAGCCGGATTCCGATTCGGGCGTTTTGATCAGAGGGAACATCAATTACCTACTCTCGACTGCAACCGACTATGACAGTGGGTTCGTCTTGGTGCCACCGGAGATCTCTTTCAACGACCGCCTGACGCTCGACCTGGGAGATCTGACTCTCGAGATGAGTGATTTCGGGCACGCCCACTCCATCAGCGACATCCTCATTTTCGTGTCGGAAGAGAGGTTGCTGTTCATGGGGGATCTCTATGCAGGAGGTCGAGTGCCGTGGTTTCCTGACGAGACGGAACTCGCGGTGCCGCAGTGGTTAGCGAGCCTGGATGCTGTTCTCGACCGGGCGCAAGACATCGAATTGATTGTTTCGGGACACATTGGCGATGACATGACCGTCGAGCAGTGGAGAGAGCGTCGCGAGTACATCGCGGCGTTGTGGGAGGGTGTCCCTGCTGCGATGAACGAGGGCTTGACGCTGGCCGAAGTTCAAGCGCGTCTCGCGTTGGAAAGAGTCTACCCGAAATTCCTCGACATCAAGTACATCTTCTCAGGAGACGAGAACGCCCACGAACACAATGTCGAGATGGTCTGGAATCACTTCGCCAATCGTTGAGAGGAGAGTCTGGCGCGAGGCATCCACGAATAGCCCTCCGCCATGATTTCCAGAATCGCCTCGGCCGTCTTCTCAATCGCGTCACCGGTCACGCCCGAGAACTTCGTGTTTCCAGATCTGCCGACTACCTCGTAGAGGCCCAGGACGTTCCCGCTTTCCCCATCGATGAACTCGACATCGGCCGTCATTGACGCTCGCCCCGCCATCTCACCGAGGAAGAAGCGCTTTGCGCTACTCACCTTCCTGATTCCGGAAATCGAAACCCTTACCGAAACCGCGTCTGCGTGAATTCCTGGTGCGCCGCCCAGAGTGACCTGTGAGACGGCATCCAGAGCTCTGA
>JBDGYW010000654.1:0-4148 GCA_039588935.1 Gemmatimonadota bacterium
TTCCATCTTCCAAATTCATCGTCCAAATAGTTGTGCGCCCACCACTATCCGAGCTGAACGCGATGCGACGGCCGTCAGGCGAGATATCCAAGCATTCGACCCACCCCTGGTCGAAGGTGAGCTGTTCCGCATCAGCCCAGGTAGCCCTCCGACCTTCGAAAATCGGGACACGCCAGATGTTGCCGACGAGCCGTCCCTTCGAGTATGCGATCATCGAGCCGTCAGGAGACACGGTGGCGCGTCGCATTCCCACGCCTACCGTCACCGCTCGAGGAAGGCCCGACAGGTCGCCGCCCGGGCTAATCTGCTGCTGCCAGAGGTCACCCGCCCCGTCTCGGTTAGAAACAAAGTACAGTGTTCTCCCATCCAGCGACCAGGTCGGACTCCGCTCCCGGCTGGTGCCATTTGTGACAGGCGTCAAAATAGCGTCCGCCAGACGGAACAACAGAAGTCGACTCGTATGTGACACATCGCCTAACGCCTCGACAAACGCCATGTGTTTCCCATCGGGCGACCAACTGAGATCGAATGGAGCAAAGACGCCGTCAAGCGGAAGCCGCCAATCGCGAGTCTGACCAGTTCGCATGGAAGAGATATGGAGCTGCACTCCTTCGTCATCCTGACTGACGTACGCCAACTCGGTGCCATCGCTGGACCATCGAGCGGGGGTGCCCAGAAGGCCTCCACTGGGGATGATCGACGCCGTCGTCACCCGGCGCGCCGAGCCCGCCAGGGAGGGCATCACGAAGTGTCCACCGCCGCCACGTGAGGACCAGAAGACGATTTGACTCCCGTCAGGAGACCAACTCGGAAAGCGATCTGTGTGCGAAGAATCGCTCGTTCGAATAATGGGATGCTCGCCCCCAAGCTGCTTCACCCAAATATCCGAGTCTCCCGTGTTCGCATTCGATCCGTAACCGGCGGTGTAGGCCAGCATGCGCCCATCCGGCGACCACGAAGGATCGTCCTCGACCCCACCCTGGAAAGTGACTTGTCGTGGGTTTGCCAGTTGCAGCCTGTCGGATGACGCGGACGGGGAACTCTGGATGTAAAAAGTAACGACCGCAAGGCCGGTGAGCAACAGCGCGAGGCTCATTAAGATTGCAGCCGGCCTTCGCCATGTGGACAACGTCGCATTTGTTCTCTCGTTGACGGCGCGTGGCGGCGCGTGCTCCTCGCGCACGTCCTCGAGCTGCAGTTGGATATCGTGTGCGCTTTGATAACGATTGCTCGGATCCTTCGCGAGACATCGCTCCACTGCTCGCGAAACGTGCCAGGGTAGCTCAGATCGGAGCTCGCTGGGAGTAGTAGGAGAATCTTTGATAATCGCCGAGAGCACTGCCGCGGGTGTGTCTCCGTCGAACGGTCGACGCCCGGTCAGCATCTCATGGAAGATAATCCCCATCGAAAAGATATCCGAGCGGTTGTCGACTGTTTTACCTTCTGCCTGTTCTGGGGACATGTAGGCGACCGTCCCCACAATCAAACCTTCTTCGGTTTTCTCTACCGTTCGAGCCTCGCTGCGAACGCCGAGTCCGCCCCTGGGCTTCGCCAATCCACAGTCGAGCACTTTGATGCGCCCGTCCTCGCCCACCATCATGTTGTCGGGTTTGAGATCGCGGTGCGTGATGCCTTCTTGATGCGCCGCTGCGACTGCGTCAGCCAGCGGTATCGCGATGTCGAAGAATTTCTTCAGCGGGAATCCGTTCTTGGGCAGAAGCTCCGTCAGGGTCTTGCCGTGAACGAGCTGCATCGTGATGAAGTGGACGCCTTCGGCTTCTTCAACCGAGAAGACTTGCACGATGTTGGGGTGGTCGAGTGCGGCGAGCGCCTTCGCTTCGCGTTTGAACCGCGCCCGGCGCTGTTCACTTCCGGCGAGTTCAGGCGGAAGGACTTTGAGCGCGACCTTGCGGACAAGCTTCGTATCTTCGGCCAGGTAGACGTCGCCCATACCGCCTGAACCGATCTTCTCCAGGATTTTGTAGTGGGCGAGGGTTTGGCCGATCATGGAGGACCTCCCTGTGGGGGTGAGGATAGTGCTTTTCGGAGGGGAAAGTCAAAAACGAGTGGTAGTTGCGCAATATCGAGCTGGTCTTGCTGATTCTCCGTGTCTGGATCACACGGCTGACTGTGCTTGCCTTGAACGGATTGTTCCGCGCCGTCCTCAGTCCTTCGCGGT
This sequence comes from Gemmatimonadota bacterium, assembly GCA_039588935.1. Classification (GTDB taxonomy): domain Bacteria; phylum Gemmatimonadota; class Gemmatimonadetes; order Gemmatimonadales; family GWC2-71-9; genus JBDGYW01. The sequence goes on from JBDGYW010000654.1 coordinate 2,180, forward strand.
TCAGTTGCTCTGCAATTTCTCTTTGGGTCATGGACCTGGCGGCGTAAAGCTCTTGTATCCGTTCAACCACTTGCTCTGATGTCCGGATTCTGTTTTCAGTTGGCAGTGGCCGTTTGATCGTGTCTTCTGTTACAGCTCCCGTCTGCCAATGGATGCGGATTCTCATCTGACGCGGCTCATCTTCCTGATTCACCCAAACATCTCGAATCAACAACCGTACGATCTTCTTACGATCTGAATTCTTCGTCGATTTCAATCGCCATAGCCGGGGAATATCCTGTGACAGTGTTTGTACTTTCTTGCGATCTTCTGAGCTTATCCAGATGGGCGGCTTTGCTGCCCGTTCGGCAAACTCTTGTCGCAGCCGTTCAACCTCCCGTAACCGCTGCTCCCAATCACGCTCTAGATTCCCCGCCACCAACCGGTTGGAGGGGTCCACAGCTTCGTAGCGCCGGCGCGCGAGTCCAACCTCGTATTCCGCCTGCTCGATACGATGCTCCCATTCACGTCTCAGAGCATCCGAACGTTTCTCGAGTTGTTCGAGGGCGCCTAAAGCCGATTGAATCCCTGACGGTCGCAGCGCATTCAGAAGCTGCTCCTCCACCCACCGATCGACTCGTCCCGCCGGCACCGAACAACAATAAATGGTCTCGCCGGTTCTCGTCTGGCGAGCACAGTAATACAGCGCATAGGCGTTTCGTCCCTGATAACGAATTCCCATCCGGCGCTGACAACGTCCACAGTACACGACCCCTTGTAACAAAGACGCTCCCGAGCGAATCGCTCCAGGACCCTCACTGGGCATGCTGTTGTTCTCCTTCAGTTTCTGTTTGTTCCGCAGGTACTGCTCCCAGGAAATATAGGCTGGATGGGCATTGTGGATCAACACCTCCCACTCTTCCAGTGGTAACAGCTTCATCTTTGTCGCCCGAGTTTTCGTCTCTGGATCGAGCCGCGTTTCCGAACGCCGCTCTCCGTAGGTGTAGGTTCCTGTGTAAAAGGGATTGTGCAAAATTCGGGTCGCATGGCGTACGTCCAATGGGCGCCACTGGACCGGTCCCTCCCACTTCCCCCGGTAACTTCGGGTGGGGAATAACAAACCTTCTCGTTCGTAGCTCTTCGCCACCCCACAGGCTGAGCCGAACTGCTCGAATCGTTCAAAGAATCCATAAAACGCATGGCGAACCCGTTCATCGGAATCCATCACCGCCCGGCCTCGCTCATCAGACACGTAGCCCGTGGGAGGCCGCCGCCGAAGTTCTCCACGGCGAGCTTTGCTCCACCGCGCCCCGTGAAGCTGGGAACGAATGCGCTGGCCTTCTGCCTCGGACATCGTTCCCTTCAATCCCAGAATCAACCGATCATTGGGGTCATTCGGATCGTAGACCCCTTCTTCATCCGCAATCAGCGTCTGTGTCAGCCCGCACATCTCAATGAGCGGGAACCAATCGGCGTTGTTGCGGGCAAACCGGGACACATACAGGCCCACCACAATTCCCACTTCCCCTAAGCTCACCTCTCCCACCAGCTGCTTGAACGCCTCGCGCTCCCCTGAGCTCTGAGCCGACTTGCCCTGGTCGGCATCTAGAACCACAATCTGCGAAGCCGGCCATCCCATCTCCTGAACCCACTGAACTAGGTCGCGCTGGCGGCGCCCGCTCTCCTGATGTTCCACAACCTGTCTCATGGAAGATTGGCGCACATAAATGCCGGCTTTCTTCGACTGGTGCTCGGGGCGAACCTTGTTCTTTCCTTTCATGGTTCTCCTCTGCAGCTAAAGCGTCGAGGAGCATCGACGCCACAACACCATGAATCTCCGAGACAACTTTGGCAGGCATCGATACCACCCCCAACGCTGCAACTCACCGTTGCGGCCGCCTTCCCTTGAAGCTGCTTCAGCAGTCGTCGTCGAGTTCCCCCTGCTCGAGTAGCTCCCGATTGATCGACATGATCTGTTCGGTGAGCTCCC
>JBDGYW010000655.1:0-4146 GCA_039588935.1 Gemmatimonadota bacterium
TCATTGAACATGTCGATCACACGCCCGATGTCATAGTCGGTTCGGCAGGGCGAGATGAACACACGTTCCCTGACATCCCGCGTTCCCAAATCCGGATGGGGAGCCGCGTAGGGCGGATCGACCGCGCCCGCCCAATCGAAGTCGTAAGGGACCGCGATAGGGAAGCCCTGGTTGCTGTCGAGCAGTTTCACGTTGTGCAGTACGGAAACCTTCCAATCGGTGTTGCCAATGAAGTACTGATAGAATGAAAAGAGCGTCGCTTGCGCGTCGTCGAGTTCCATATGCCTCACGCCGAGGGAATCCAGAACGACCGCATCATTTCTGGCCGCCATTGTCTTCTCGTCCTCAATGAAGAACGCGTACCGCGTGAAGGGTTCATTTCTTCCCGTTGCATCCACGTAGGTCACCCGGGCGAGGCGGACCGAAAAACTCATCTCGGTGAACAGCTGGTACACGCGGTATGCCAGGTATTCCTTGAGCACGAACTGTTCGTGTGCATCACTGTTATCCTGGCAATGGCAGACGAGCTTGAGTTCGTTTTGATTCTCGAACACGGTGCCTAATAGTTGATCTTCGGGGAACCGGTTCTTCTTGAGATCAACCCTGAGCGGCGGAAATTCACAGTTCCTTCGGTCACGTCGGAAACGCCCCCGGGTCTTGACCGTCGCCTCGAGAACCACGAGTTCATCAATCTCGGTTGTATACGATAGCGTGGCCGGATGTTCTTCTCGATCTTCGCCCACATCTCGCCTTACCGCACTCAGATCGGTCTTGATTGTCACATGCAGCACGTGGTTGGATTCGAAGAGCGGCTGCGGGTCGGGTGGGCGGGCATCAATGCGGTAAGGCTGCAAGGCGGCAGGGCGGTCGGAGAGGAGTCCGATTGAATGCGACGTTTTTGCCGACGAATCGGTGTCAGGCTCGAGTGTCCCAAAGAAGATGAGCGCGGGTAATAAAGCTATGACCGATGTAGAGCCACCGATGCTCAGTTTGCGCCACGAGCCGATTGCCCCTGGGTGTCTACTCTCTGTCACGTGCATCACGGTCCTGCCACTCGGGTACGTTCACAATATGTATACGGTCGGGGTCACTACGGTGGAGCTGGGGTGATGGTTTCTCGTTGCCCTTTCGGGCCTCGTTGGGGGTCGGCGAGCGCGCCGACCCCCCTCTCGAGCGGGGCTGGATCCTAATTGTAACGAGGCGGTCAGTGACCGCTGACTGCTGACTACTCTACAACTGACCTTCGGTGTTCTGGCCGTCCCTATTTTACGTGGCCGCTTACCAGCTTTGTCATCTCGAACATCGAGACTTGAGCCTTGTTCTTGAAGACCGGCTTCAGTTTCGCATCAGCATTGATCATCCGCCGATTCTTCTTGTCCTGCAAGCCGTTCTTCTTGATGTACACCCACAGCTTCTTAGTCAGCTGAGTGCGTGGCAACGGCTTCGCACCGACGACCGCCGCCAGAGCTGCGTCCGGAGTCACCGGCTTCATGAATGCTGCATTGGGCTTACGCTTCACCTTCTTCTTGACCTTTTTCTTCACTGCCTTCTTCTTGGCCTTTTTCTTCACGACCTTCTTCTTGGCCTTCTTCTTCACGGCCTTCTTTTTCTTCACTGGCTTTTTCTTCACGACCTTCTTCTTGGCCTTCTTCACGACCTTCTTCTTGGCCTTCTTCTTCACGGCCTTCTTCTTGGCCTTCTTCACGACCTTCTTCTTGGCCTTCTTCTTTGCCGCCATGAGCACCTCTGAGAAGGGTGGATTAGAGTGTAGCCAGCCCCCACATGCCCCCCAAGGTAAGAAATTCTCTCTGTAGGACAAGCGTTTTCCCCTATGAAAATGAGGAAAAAAACCGGTCTTCCCCTCTGAGGACGAGGCGTGCAGAAGGTCATGTCACAAATATGGTCGACTGAATAGAAGCTGCGACCACCTGTTTTTCAGAGTGTCGCAGTGCGAAAAACGGCGGTCATAGCGCTGTGTTTTTCGCAGTGTGAGAGAGTACCTTTCAGAGTGACACGATGATGCTGACGCTTAAGAGCTACTACCTACCGCCTGTCTCTAGAGCGGCAGAAGGTGATCTTTGCAGCCTTCGACCGGGTAGCTCAGCTGGTAGAGCAACGGACTCTTAATTCAGTTCGGACTCGGGTCAAGACGGGCAAACTCAGCACAAATCCGCACGACTTGTACAGTCTCCACACCAAGCCATTGCGAGTAGCACAAGCTGAATCAAGCAGTTCTGTGCTGGAGTTCCACTATACGTTCCACAGTGCGAAACCGCCGGGCGAGGAGCCGGGCGGTTGTGTACTGCTGGTATCGGTTGGTGGTTTGACCATCTTCGCGTACGAGACGGGGATGACGACGTCGCTACAAATCCCCCTCCAAGTAAGCCGTGTAATACCACCGCACCCGCACCGGCTTGCCATCCTTCATAGCTGCATTCGACCACTCACATCCGAGCAGTCTGCGACGCGCTGCCTCTTGAAGTGTCCGCCAGTCTACCCGCCCGTTAGCTCCGCTTTCGATGACAATGGATTCGGGTTCGGGGCGACCGTCCTTCCCCAAAACAAACCTTATACGAACGGAACCCATGTAGTTCTCGTTGTCCTCGGTGTAATTGGGCCGACCATTGGGTTCTTGACACATCTCACTACTGGGAGGGACGTCTATCTGGCGATACCCATATATCGAATCGGTCGACACCGATTCGGGTTCGGGTTCGCTACCCGGTGCCGGAGTCGGGCTGCAACCTATGCTTAGAGTGAGGCCGGACGCTGCAATGAAAATGGGAAGGCGCATCGCGAACTCCTTGGAGAGTTTCGGGGGCATGGCAAATGTATGTGTAGGATCGGGGAGTGGAAAGAGATGCGAATCGGTGGGCAATCACGCAAACCGAGGTCAGCACAATCGCCAAAGAGCGTGGTTCGGACACGTAGTCCGTTGGCCTAGACTGGTAACCGCATTAGTGGCAACCACCTACGCACGACCACCGCCCAGAGTGTGGAGGATACAGTGGAACGAGCCGTCGAATGAAGCAGGAACTGCGTTCACATAGGGGACCAGACCTACCATAGAAGACCATGAGGATACTCACTGAGCCCGGTATCCTACGAAGCAGACAAGCCGGAATAGAGGCAAATCAAGAGCGGGACCGAACATTACGCGCCCGCCTGGTATCGCGATTAGCAGTCCCAAGGAAGGTTCCCGATGATGCTCACTGCATGTCAGCCTGGCCTCATTTCATTATCGGAGGAAGACGTTGCCGCGATCAGGGCATTTGGTCCTGCCATAGATGAAGTAGCTCCGTCAGGGAACTGGAGCGCGTTCCCTGAGCTGTTTACAGAGGACGGAATATTGATGCCGGCGAACGGCTCCACATACGAGGTGCGGAGCGAGTTCATGACAATCATCGAGTCCATCGGGATGACCATGAGGGAACACACCATCGAGTTTGTTGAAGTGGATGGACGCGGGGACATTGCCTACGGTCGTGCGACATATTCTGAGACATACGAAGTTGCGGGTGTATCTGAGCCGATATCCGATACTGGAAAAGTCCTCGCGATATTCCGCAAGCAGCCTGATGGTTCGTGGCTCATCTCGACCTGGATATTCAACACCGATCTGCCGTTGCCAGCATCGGAGGACGAGCACTCTGAGGGAGAAGAACACACCTAGCCGTTCAGGGACCCGATTTGTCCCCTTCGGTCTGACGACGTACAGTTTCTCATGTGGATCAAAGGGTGCCGCCATGTGTTCGTCTATGGCAGGTGTTCTGGTTCCACCATACGTTCCACAGTTGAGTATTGGGAAGTCAGACCCGAGAGCATCATTAGGCCATGCTCAACATCCACAACCCATTGGTTTTACAGACAGTTGTGATGATATTCACCACCCACAAGACCGGGTAGCTCAGCTGGCAGAGCAACGGACTTTTAATCCGTAGGTCCTGGGTTCGAAACCCAGCCCGGTCATTACGACACAACAACTTAGAGGACGAAGGCGTGTGCACACCCTGCGGGCGTGTGCACTTGTTGTTTCTGTGCACATCGACTGATTCGCTCCAGCGCGGCCAAGGTGTGCCGTCTTGCGGATAGTTACTAGGTAATAGGGCCTATCTGCGCGAGGGCGATACCCCCTATTCCTGGCTT
>JBDGYW010000656.1:0-4142 GCA_039588935.1 Gemmatimonadota bacterium
AGTGGCTGACTTGGGTCACCCTCGGGAAGAGCCGTATGCGGGAAAGCCGCACGTACGGATCTGTGAGGGCGAAAGCCAAATGGCTGAGCTACTCGACCACCTTCGACTCATCACACACTGACTGCCTGGTCTCCGTTGCATGTTGTACGCTGCACGATCGTCCCACTCAAAACGCCGGACTCACCACTCACGCCCGGTTTGAAACCATTCCCTCGCCTCCGGCGTAGTACGTCTACAAAGCCGACTCTGTCTACAAAGAGAACGATAATGACACATAAGCATGGAATTCCGGGTGAATTCGAACAGCTGGTCCTGCTGGCGATACTGCAGCTCAACTCCGGGGCGTATGGGCCGAATATCAGTGCGGAATTGGAGGAAAAAGCCGGCCGCAGGGTGTCCCGCGGTGCACTTTACTCTAGCCTCGACCGCCTGCAGCAGAAGGGGCTCATCAAGTGGAAAATCGAGGCCGCGACATCGTCCCGCGGCGGGCACGCAAAGCGGTTGTTTGAGGTTACTCCTGACGGGGTCAAAACGCTGAGAACCGCGCGGAGCGCTTTCGCTCGTCTTTCGGCCGGTCTCGACGAAGTGATGGGCTTGACACACGGATGAGATCCACTGATAGGCGACCACCACCAATCGCTGAGGCTCTGTTGCGGCGAGCGGTCGGGCAGCGCGCAGAGGAGTGTAGCGTCGTCGGCGATCTGCGGGAGGAATATCTACACAGGGCGGGAATTCATGCGCGTTCTGCAAAAGGCTGGTACTGGCGCGAGGCGGCCTCAGTCATCGCGTTCCGCACGCGGGACAGACTCATCAAACGGACCTCCGCTTCACCTTCAGGATATCGGAAACCGCGAAAGGGTGACGGCAAGATGCGGCAGCTGTTGGCAGATCTACGATTTGGTGTGAGGACGCTCCGTCGCACACCTGGCTTCACGACTATTGCGGCGGTAACACTTGCACTAGGCATCGGCGCCAACACCACGATCTTCAGCGTCGTGGACAGCGTGCTGCTGAATCCACTACCGTATCCGGACTCAGACGAGATTGTCGGGGTCTGGCATCACGCACCGGCTTTGGGTTACGACCAGTTCGGAATCTCCCCGGGCATCTATTTCCAATACCGCGAGCAAAACGATGTCTTCGAGAATGTCGCGCTATACAATCGCGTGCAACGCAACCTGACAGGTGATGGCGATCCCGAGCGAATAGTCGGTGCGCAGGTGTCCCGCAGTCTGTTTGACGTGTTACGGGTGCCTCCTGCGACTGGCAGAACGTTCGTTGAAGAGGAAGACTTTCCCGAGGCGCCTCAGACGGTGATTCTCAGTCACGCTCTCTGGACACGAAGGTACGGTTCGGACCCGACGCTTGTCGGCCGCACGGTTCAACTGAATGGCGAGTCAGTGGAAGTAGTGGGAATAATGCCGGCTGGATTTGCGTTCCCCGATGAGAACACCGTTTTCTGGGTGCCGCTAACAATGGATCCGGACCAGGCGCAGCCAGCAGCTTTCGGCTGGGATGCGATCGCACGGCTGAGGGACGGGGTTCCGGTTGAGCGAGCAAGAGCACAAATGGAGCAGCTCGCTTTTCGCCTCCGTGAGACGTATGCCGATGCTCCACAGTTCGTTGCATTCCTCGAGGCTGGCAACTTCGGGGCGATCGTCGAGACCCTGAAGGACAATCTCGTGCGCGACCTCGCCAGTTCACTCTGGATCCTGCTTGGTACCGTCGGATTCGTGATGCTAATCGCCTGCGCCAACGTTGCTAACCTCACCTTGGTTCGTGCCGAAGGCCAGCGACGGGAAACGGCGGTGCGCACTGCTCTCGGGGCGGACCGCTGGATCCTCACGCGGCAGAGGCTCTCTGAGAGTGTTGTTCTCTCCTGTCTGGGTGGAGTGTTGGGATTCGGGCTGGCTTGGGCGGGGATTTTGATGCTTATCCGCGTCGCTCCGGCCACCATTCCGCGCCTGGACGAAATCGGCATCGACTCCACGGTCCTGCTTTTTACGGGCATCGTCACTCTACTCTCGGCAATCCTTTTTGGAATGGCTCCCGCGTTGAAACGTGTCTCGCCGACGATTCTAGGGTCACTGATCCAGAGTGGCACGCGTACCTCGGCCGGCCGTGAACGCCGGTGCGCGCGCAACGCGCTGGTCGTCGTTCAAACGGCGATGGCTCTCGTTCTGCTCATTGGGTCCGGGTTGATGGTGCGGAGCTTCTGGAAGGTCAAAAATGTCGATCCGGGCTTTGTCGCGGAGGACGTTCTCACCTTCAGGCTGTCACTTCCGGAAGCCGAATATCGCGGTCCCACCGAAGTCGCAAACTTCCATCAGCAAGTACTCGACCGTCTGGCGGGGCTGCCCGGCGTTCAGGGTGTCGGGGCAGTCCAATACCTTCCGCTTGGTCCGACAAACAGAGGAACCGCCTTCGAGATCGAAGACCGACCCACGCCCGAAGGTGGGCTCCCTCCGATCTTCTGGTTCACCAAAGCGACGCCGGGCTACCTCGAAACAATGAGGATCCCCCTGCGCTCCGGCCGAACGTTCGAACGTCGCGATCACGAGACGGAAATCGGTGGCGTGATAATCAGTTCGGCGGTGGCTGACCGCTTGTGGCCAGGGGAGAGCCCGCTCGGCAAGCGGATCCGGCTCATAGATGGCGCCGAGGGTTGGTTGTCAGTGATCGGGGTCGTGGAAAGTGTCCGGGGTCATGGGCTCGAACAACTACCGCTGGAGGCGGTGTACTTGCCTCTGGTCGCGCCCGAAGACACCGGGCCAACGATACCAAGATCGTTGGTGTACACTGTCCGGGCCGATAATCCCGCGAGCGTGGTGCCGGCAGTTCGCGCGGCGATCTGGAATCTGGACACGGCGTTGCCCGTCGCCGGTGTGGAGCTGATGGAACGGATAGTGGCAAGGTCGGTGGCGCAGTTGTCATTCACGATGCTTGCCCTGTTGGCTGCCGCAGTAATGGCACTGCTGCTAGGGACAGTAGGCTTGTACAGCGTCCTTTCCTATGCCGTGAGTCAGCGAAAACAGGAGATCGGCGTACGCCTAGCGCTCGGCGCTCAGCCGATTGTCGTCCAGAAGATGGTCGTTTCCCATGGAGCAAAGCTCGCGGTTCTCGGAGTAGCCATCGGCGTCGTGGGTGCAGCAGGTCTGACGCGCTTCATGCGGAGCCTCTTGTTCGGGACCGAGACGCTCGATCCCGTCGCTTTCGGCGCGACGTCAGTGCTATTGCTTCTGGTTGGCCTGCTCGCGAGCTATGTCCCGGCTCGCCGCGCTGCGTCCATCGATCCGATGAAGTCGTTGCGGATGGACTGAGGGGGAGGGTGAATCGCGGTAGGGCCTGGTTTGCGGCCGCGGAGTTTCGCGTCTTCGTATTGAGGTTGCTGGTTCGCCAGTTGCCAGTCTTGCCGCCCGGTCAAGGTGGCGGATAACCTCCGCCCAAGGGTTTTGTCAACTTGAGTCGGTTCCCGCCAGACTTCGCTGAGGAAGAGCAAGACGAGCCGTGAGCGTGCTCATCCCACCTAGACGCGACGCTCGGCCGAGTCCAAAACCTCGGCCGCACTGAGGGAGAGGAATCGGAACATCCACTCTATCCGCAGACTCAGACGAGGCGAGTGGCACAAGCGGTCGGGCAGCAGTGGACGCAGCATGGTCGAGAACGCGATCTATGATGCAAGATGATCATCGGCCGAGGTATGAGGAGTCGCGCCCTGGCGGGCCAACTGGTGGAGGTGCAACTCTCATGCAGGGTCCTCAACACAATGACTCGTCTCAGGGTGTACGATAGCTACCGAGTGGGGTGATTCTCTCTCGGGGAACGAGGACTTGGGCTCAGTTCCGAGCCATACAACAAGACCGCCGATGACAAAACTACAGGAGCCTGGGAGTTTTCAACGCTCTCGCAGTGGATATTCTCTGTGTTGCAGGTAGTCGTAGCGGGGGTTTCTCCCTGTGTGGTAGCAAATGGCCAAGATGGATTCTTGTCCTTCTTTCCGGGTCGAATAGTCAGCGAAATCAAGGGTCTTCATGACAGCCTCGAAAACCCGAATGGCTCCACTGTGGTCGCAAAGCACGATGCGCTTTCCGAGGTTCTTCTCCAACAGGTCCACAAAGTTGTAGGCGATCCGCCAGTCAGAC
>JBDGYW010000657.1:0-4676 GCA_039588935.1 Gemmatimonadota bacterium
AGGTGGCCGGCATCCAGAGCTGGAGTCGTCAGGTCTGTACTGTTTGTCACGTCGATCAAGTGGAGCATAATGCGCCTGCGGACTGCACCTTGTGCCATGAGATGGAACCGTTGAGTGGGGAAAGTGCGGAGGACACATACTCGTTCGTCCATTGACTTGCATTTGTTTTGATTGAGGGTACGCGAGAACGGATGAATTCGGATCATTCGGTGGCAGATGGTAAGGTATAACGGCCGCAGCAGACCTCTGGTGGGATTTGAGGGCACGCGAGCCTGTGCCTTGCTTGTGGGTGTGATGTTGTTTGCCGCCCGCCCGACGGCTGCGCAAGAGAGCGTTCAGTGCCTCATGTGCCACTCCAACCCGTCGATGTTTGCAGGGCAGGAGAACCCCGCCAGATACATTGTCACTGAAGAAACGCATGCTGGCTCGGCTCATGGCGCGGCAGGAATGGAGCCACACCCCGAAGAGCGGATGAGGGTCGATTGTACGATGTGTCATCCCGTTCAGGGGAGGCAACACACCGCCTCGCTCCACGGTCAGGCGGCGGCGCGAGGAGATCCACTCGCGCCAAGCTGCAGAGACTGCCACGGTACGCACGACGTACTGCCCGATACCGACCAGCGGGCACCGACCAGGGTCATGAACATCCCCATGTTGTGCGGCGAGTGCCACCGAGAGGGCTCGCCGGTATCTCGGACACACACGATCCACCAAGACTCCGTTCTCGAGAACTACTCGCTGTCGATCCACGGCGCAGGTTTGTTCAGGCAGGGGCTCACCGTGACGGCGGTGTGCACCTCGTGTCACACTTCGCACCAGATCCTTCCCCACACGGATCGCCAGTCCAGCATTCATCGCGCCAACGTGGCGGCGACCTGCACGCAGTGCCACGCACAGATCGAACAGGTCCACGTTCAGGTGATCGAGGGCCGACTCTGGGAGGAGGAGCCAAACAAGATCCCGGCATGTGTCGACTGTCACTCGCCCCATCGAATCCGCGGCGTGCTGTACGATGCCGGTGCCGCGAACAGAGATTGTATGCGCTGCCACAGCGAACCGGGGCTCGTCGGCGTTGCACTCGGCGACACTGTGTCTCTTTATGTTGACGAGCAGGCCTACAACGCATCGGACCATTCTGGGACAGCCTGCGCACAATGCCATACGGAGGTGAGTTCCTCCCTGCGGCGCCCGTGCGAGACTGCCGTCTCACGCGTTGATTGCGGGATCTGTCACGCGGTTCCGGTGCTGCAGTTTGAGTCGAGCGCTCACGGGACGCTCGCGGCTGAGGGAGATCAAGACGCCCCTAACTGCCAGGACTGCCACGGAAAACATGCCGAGCAAGACCAACGGCTGCCGCTGTCCTCCACCTTTCCACGCAACGTTCCCGAGCTATGCGGCCAGTGTCATCGCGAAGGAGAGGCCGCCGCAAGTAGGGTCGCGGAAGAATACCAGGAGATAGTGCAAAGCTACGAGATGAGCATTCACGGCAAGGGGTTGCTGGAAAGCGGGTTGGTGGTCACCGCTACTTGCACCAACTGTCACACGGCGCACGGGGAACTGCCGCACGATGATCCGCGGTCTTCCATTCACAACGACAATGTGGCGGCAACATGCGGTGAGTGCCACTACGGCATCGAGGAGCAGTTCAGGACCAGCATCCATTGGCCAGGGGTCGGTGAGGGCGACCCTGATGCTGAGCTTCCAGCCTGCAACGATTGTCACACTTCGCACACCATCAGCCGCACGGACCGCGAAGACTTCCGCCTCCTGATGATGGACCAGTGCGGGCGCTGCCACCTCGATGAATCGGAGACCTTCTTCGAGACCTTCCACGGAAAGGTCTCCCGTCTCGGCGATGCTACTGCGGCTAAGTGCTACGACTGCCACGGCACTCACAACATCTTGCCCACCTCCGAACCGGCGTCCAAACTGAGCCGCTCGAACATCGTCGAAACGTGCGCTCAGTGTCACCCTGGCGCGAACAGGCGCTTCACGGGTTACCTGACCCACGCGACACACCACGATCCCGAACGGTACCCACGGCTGTTCCTGGCATTTTGGGGCATGACGGGACTGTTGGTTGGCACGCTCACCTTCTTCACTATACATACGCTTGCCTGGCTATGGCGGCTGTGGCGCTCACCGGGCCATTGGCAGCGTCACAAGCCTGTACCCGGCGAAAAACAATACAAGAGGTTCACCACCTTCCAGCGCACGCTTCACGGCGTAATGCTGCTGAGCTTCTTCACGTTGGCGCTCACGGGCATGATCCTGAAGTTTTCGCACATGGGCTGGGCGCAGATGTTGTCCGCGTTGCTTGGGGGGTTCACGGTCACCGGGTTTACGCACAGGGTGGCTGCCGTAGCACTCCTGACGGTGTTTGGCATCCATCTGCGGGATGTAATGCGCATGAAGAAAGAGTCAGGCCTGACTTGGCTCGGGTTCATCCTGTCTCCCAACTCCTTGATGTTCAACAAACGCGACCTCGTGGAGTTTATCGGGACCATGAAGTGGTTCGTCGGGCATGGTGCTCGACCGAGATACGGACGTTACACGTACTGGGAGAAGTTCGACTACTTCGCGGTCTTCTGGGGTATGTTCATCATCGGTTCGACCGGACTGTTCCTGTGGTTCCCTGAGACGTTCACGATCGTGCTGCCTGGGTGGGGGGTCAACATCGCGACGATCCTACACAGCGACGAGGCATTGCTTGCTGTTGCGTTCATTTTCACGGTGCATTTCTACAACACTCATTTTAGACCAGACAAGTTCCCCATGGACCCGGTCATCTTCACAGGTCGCGTACCGGTGGATGAACTCAAGGCGGACAAGCCGGCAGAATACGAGGAACTGGTGGAAGAGGGCCGGCTGGAGGAACACCTCGTCGATCCGTACCCGCCGCAAGTTGAACACGCGTTCCGTGTATTTGCTTTCACGGCATTGACGATCGGGCTGGCGCTCATCGTATTGATTATCTACTCCATGCTCTTCGGATATCGATAGCGGCGGCACTGAACGGGCCCTTCGCGGGCGTCTCGGTGTATAAGTAAGGAAAGCGGCGTTGAAGAAAAGTGCGAGTGATTGTGAAGAGTTCTTCACGACAGCATTACTCGCGCAGCACGGGGTACACTGGATATTTTTTGAAAGCCGAAGAGCCAATCTTTACTCGGGCTACGGTTCGTGTTCGCCACAAAATGCGCTGCATGCTGAATGGTCTGCCCACAGAGGCGGGCAAGAGTTTTTAAACACAAACGGGGAGCAAAACAAATGAAGCAATTCCGTTTCCTGCCTACCCTTGGAGCGGTACTCGTTGCCGGGATTCTGGCCGCGCCTTTGAGCGGGCAAGCGGCGAAGCCGAAAGCGACGAGCCACGACCTCGAGGGTCGCGACGATTGCCTGATGTGCCACACGGCAGGGGCGATGGAGCCGGTGCCCGACGCGCCCGCGAGTCACGAGGGCCGGATCAACGACATGTGCCAGTGGTGTCACGCCGCGGACTCGCCGATGCTCACGACGGACGTCAAGGCGGTCGGCCATGAGCTCGAGGGACGTGACGATTGTTTGATGTGCCACACGGCGGGGGCAATGGAGCCGGTGCCAGACGTTCCCGCAAATCACGAGGGCCGTGCGAACGAACACTGTCAACTCTGCCACACGCCACCGGCGAACTAGCAGAGCAAGGTCTTGTAGGATATACGGGCGGGCTTTGGTCCGCCCGTTCCTGTTTCCCCTACCGCCTCCCCACCGCCGAGTTGGCCGCCGAGAGGAAGGTGTCGATCATACGCGTGTGCTCGTTGTATTCGGGCCGGTCCGCGTCGATCTCGCGCTGGTAAAACTCCAAGAAACGACTGTACGCTTGCTCCACACCGGACGAGTCACCACGAATTTCAGAAACCCGCTGCCGCAGGATGCTGGCGTAGAGGTGGCCGTCGACAGCAGTTTCGAGTGAGTCGGCCTGCGCGAGAGTTCCATCGAGGTTCCCCATGGAGATGTGAATCAGCCCCACGTGGAGCCTCAAGTCGTTGTCCAGCCCACCAAGCGCAGCATACCCGTCGAGGGCCCTCTGTCCGTACAACGCCGCGCCGCTAGTGTCGCCCCCTTCAAAGGCCATCATTGATCTGTTGAACTGCTCGTTCGCCACAGCACGGGGCGTTTGGGGTGCGGCGGCGGTTGGAAACACTGGAGCCGGAGGCGTCGCCGGCGGCAGCATTTTCACCGCTCCCACCATTACGAGCAATACAACCGCAACGGCAGCCACAATCCACGGTAGCTGTGAAGTTTGGCCGCCGCCTCCAGCCCCGAGTTTGGCCGCGCAATTGTGGCAAAACTTCGCGCCGGCCTGAGCGGACTCTCCGCACTTAGGGCATTTGGCGCCCGTGAGCGTTCCGCCACAGCCTGTGCAAAAGTTGCCGCCGGACTCGGTGCCGCAGCTGGGGCATGTGGTTTGTGCATGGTTGTAGGCCATCTCAGTTGATAATGCGTGAACCATTTTACCGTCCCCGAACCCTAGCCGGACTATGCTGGGTCGAGGATTTGCAGTGCAACCTCTGGGCATCGTTGCACCGAACCGCAACGGGCTGTCACCTACCGAAGATGACCGCTGTCGATTTCATCTATGTAGCCGGTGGCAGTCGCTGCACTGGGCTTCGGGAGAGTGAGACCTGTTCACACTGAGT
>JBDGYW010000658.1:0-6253 GCA_039588935.1 Gemmatimonadota bacterium
AGCACCTCAACCACCACGTCCACGTCTACCTCAACAACATCCAGTTCCACCAGTACGTCTACCAGCACCTCGACCTCCACAACGTCGTCCAGCACCAGTACCTCTACCTCCACTTCAACGACTTCTTCCTCAACCTCCACATCATCTAGCACGTCAACTACAACAACCCTGACATCGACCTCAACGACGACGAGCACGAGCACGTCCACTTCCACCTCAACGTCCTCAACCTCGTCCAGTACATCGACAACAACCGCGATCAGCGGTATCCTATGGGGGAGATATTGGAAACCATGAGAAAACTAGAACAGATTAAGCAGTGGTTCGTAAACTTTTGGCGGTGTATCAAGGGTGCTGAAGAGCCAGAGATCAAACAACCAGAACTGGCTCCTATGCTGGAAACCAAGTTGCCACCCATCACGCCTCAACCAACATTCGCGCCACCACCCATCCCACGACCTCAGCGCCGTCGCCCCGCGCCTATCCCGCCCATGGAGCAATACGGCTACATCGCCCGCTACTTCCTTGCCACCAAGGGCAATCACTACGTCTACGACGTGCTCACTGAGGAAGACGGTCGTCTAGTCGTCACCCACACCGTCATAGATGGCAAGCGGCAGCGCAGGGAGCAACACTTCCTATCCCTGCAAGACCTGGAGACCAAGGGGCAATTCGCACACTTCCGTTCATCCGTGCTGGACACAGAACTAGCAAACTTACTGTAAGAGGTAGACCTATGCCACCGAATGGCAACGACTGGGATGAGTACCGACTGCACGTAATGCAGACGCTCAAGGTAACGTGCAATGGTCTAGCAGAAGTCAAGGCTGACAATGCCGCCACACGCGAGACTATGTTGAGAGAGATGGCAAAGACGCGAGAAGCTATGCTGACTGAACTAGCCAAAACCAACTCGCGCATCGCCAGGCTCGAAGTCAAGTCTGGCCTCTGGGGTCTCCTAGGCGGTGCACTGGTCGGTATCCCCGCCCTTCTCACGTCCCTCTCATCCCAATTGCGTGAGTTCTTCGAGAACATCCCCCCTCTCACACCAGGAGGTAGCCCATAATGGAAGGCTGTTATCTCAAGTCCCCACACGGTGAACTCATAGCAGAAGGGCGCAAACGCTTCATAGTTCGTGCAACCGATGACGAAGCCCTTCCTGGCAAACGCATCATAGTGAGCAAGGTGGATGGCAAAGGGCTGGCGTTCGGCATTGCAGAGATCGCCCCGCCAGGCACACTCCCTCGTGACCAGTTCAACGACGCATTCGACGTCCACTGCGTTACCACTGCCGAATTATCAAAATGGTGGCCTGACGCCGACAGCCTCTACCTCTACCCAATCACCACCTTCCAGCCCTACCTCACACCACGTCCAACCGAAGTAGCTCCCGGCACGCAACTCCTAATGCCCGATGTAGTCTTTACCCAGTCTCAACCTGTGACGGAATCAGTCACAAATCAAACTCAATCTAAGACTTTACGCACCACGCCACCTTGTGATATAATTTTGCCTGACGAAGTTAGAGAACAGTCAGAAGTTGCCGAACAGAAGTTAAAAGAGGTGAGACCTATGCCATGGACAGCATCAGACGCAAGTCGACATACCGAAGCCGCCGATACGCCCAAGAAGGCGCGACAGTGGGCGGACGTCGCAAACTCTGCCTTGGAATCCTGCATGGAAGGCAAGTCAGGCGAAGAAGCAGTCAAGAAGTGTGAAGCCTCTGCCATACGACAGGCCAACGCTGCTGTTGGGAAGAAAAATATCAGGGAAGTTCAAAGAGCTATAGGCATTATAGAGGACACATTAAAGTCTATCAGCCTTGATGATGTCTTACATGAGATACGCGATGCTTGGTATAAACAGTTTGGAGACGCTGATAATACTAACGGATGGCCCAGAGAGGTGTATGAAGACTATATCATCGTTGAGAGAATTTCTGAACTATTCCGTTACCCCTACATGTATACAGAAACCGGCATCAGTTTTGGTGAACCGACTAAAGTTGAAGAGGTCTTCATTCCCGCTACCAAAGCCGACACCTGCACCTGTCCCAACTGTCACGCCGACATGGACAAGGCCGACGACGAACCCTGCAACGATCAGACCTGCGATAATTGTGGATCGGCTATGCGGGGGGGCGAGTCGGAGAACCAGCAGTCGAGCCTGCAGAAAGGCCATCCGAACAACCCAATGAAGAAGAAACAAAAACCATTCCCGCACCCGCGCTATCAGCCCCCCTATCACGGCAGGTCGAAGCCCTTGTGTCCGAGTTGGTGGACAGACGTCTAGTAACCCAGACCGAGACCAAGGGACAAGAAGACGCGAAACCAGAACCAGTAGCCGACGACAAGGCTGGTCGTCGCATCCGCTCATCCAAACTCTCAGCCCTCAAAGATGCCTTTGACCAGATCAAGACCTTCCTCAGCGACCTCATCTCGTGGGGCGACTATGACGACCTGAAACCCGACATCGTGCCTATCACAGCACTCAAAACCTTCCCCACCGCCGACCCCACCAAGACCTATCTCATGCTATGGGTCACTAACTCCTACAAAGACCGCGAGGGTGAAATCTTCCGTGAAGATGCCCTCAAAGCCTTCGTAGACCACAACACAGACAACGCCGTCAAAGGCGAGTTCTGGTATCGCCACATACGTGGCACCAAGTTCGGCACTGTGCGCTGGCAGTCGGTTGTCGCCGACCGCTTCTTGGTCCAGCTTGGCACGTTCGACGACACACCTATCGGGCGTGCCTTCAAATCATTCTTCGAGCAACACCCTGACGGTCACAGCGTAATCGCGCCCACTGGATGGGGTGCGTCGCATGGCTACAACTATATCCCAGCCGACCGTCAGGATGGCGTGTACAATTGGCTCAACATCGCCGAGTCGTCGGTACTTCCGACCCTGAACGCAGCCAACGTGTACAACCCAAGCCCCACTATCTTAGGAGGAAAACAGATGAACGAACAGGAACGTGCCGAACTTGAAGCTATCGGCAAGGAAATTGAGGATGTAGATGATCTTGTGGGCCTTGTCACGAGTCAGGCCGAACAAATGAAGGCCAAACTTGACAGCACCGTGGAACACAAGAGCGTCGAAGAGGGCGTCGAATCCGACGCCAAGACACAACCCGAACCTGAAGCGCAGACCGCCGAGTCCGAGCAAGTTGATGCTGGCAGTGCGACTGACCAGGCACAAGGGCAAGTGACGGAGCAGAAGGCGACCGAGGCCGTTATCTCTCAAATCGCTAACGCTGTAGCAGAAGCATTGGGACTCTCAAGCCTGTCCGATACGTTGGAGAAGATGCAGACCGAGCAGAAGGCAATCGCCGATGCTCAAGCAACCATCACCCAGCGTATGGCCGAACTGGAAACCGCAGATGAGAAGAAAATCGCTACCAAGGTAGCACATACCCCTCGTTTCTCATGGATGCGTACCAGTCAAGCCGCTGAGAGCGTGCTGACGCCAGAAGAGCAGAAGAAGTTTGAGAAGTCACTGACCAAGGCTCCTGCTGCCGTCAAGGGCATAACGAGGAGTATGCTGAAACGATCGTAACCACTCTTCGTTAATCAACAACTTAGGAGGACAACATAATGGAAGAGCTAACTATGGCCAGCGCCATCCAGTCTGCGGTTGCCCAAGGCATCGAGGCTGGACTGAAGGCGTATGGCACCAAGGCACCGGCTACCACGCCATCGGCTACAGGTCAACTCCACGGCGTTGGTGGGCTGTTCGGGGTGCCGGGGTTGGATGAAGACGTAATTTCTGCCAGAGTCGTACCGCAAGGTATCTCTAGCATTCTGCCCGTCTTCCCCGACATCTACGCCTTCCCCGAATTCGCCTACATCACGGGCATCGAGGAAGATGGCGACGACGAGCCAACCACAGAATGTGCGACGTGTCCGAGTGGCACGACCGAGTCCTGCATCCAGTCAGCCTGTTGGGGCTACATCTGCCGTGAAACCAAGACCATGACGATCAGCCGTGGCATCGACCGCATCAACCGAGGCGAGTTCGATCTGCGACTGGCGAACGACATCATGGGCATGGACATGGGCGACCCCTGGCTCCCGCAGGTCGGCTTCGACCGCGCCACACTGCTCCAGCGGCAGGTGGTTCTTGGAATGCTCGAAGTCGGCGCGCTGATGCAGAACGCACTGATCCCGATGATTTGGCAGGGAAACCCGGCAAACAACATCGGGACTGGATACGCCGAATTCAACGGCCTGGACACGCTAATCAGCGTTGGCAAAGTCGACTACCACACTGGTACGACCTGCCCGGCGCTCGATTCAGACGTGAAGGACTTTAACTACAGGTTTGTCAACAACGTGGACGCGAACGGTAACTTCCGCCTCGTCCGCTGGTTGTCATACTTGGAGCAATTCGTGCACTCCAACGCACGACGTATGCGGATGCTGCCCGTCGAGTGGGCGTGGGTGATGCGTGAGGAACTGTGGTACGAGTTGACAGAAGTGTGGCCTCTGGCCTACCTGTCCACCCGTAACATCATCCTCACTGGCGCGACCACGACATCCCTCGACATCGACGCCAGCCGCGTCAGCGACATCCGAGACGCCATGCGAGAGGGCATGTACCTCTACACCAACGGTCGGCGTCACAGAGTCGTTCTCGACGATGGTATCTTCGAGCACAACTCGACCAACGACGCCAACCTCGCCGCAGGACAGTTCGCCAGCGACATCTACCTCGTACCCATCACCTATCTCGGTGGGCGTCCTGCCACTTACCTGCAGCACAAGGACTACCGCGCGGGGATGTTCGATCTCTCGACAGCACGCCTGTCTGACGAAATCTGGCTCTCCGACGCCGGTCGGTTCCTGTGGACGAACGAACGGGACAAGTGGTGCTTCACTCTGAGCGGTTTGGTTGAACCCCGCGTCATCTTGCGCACGCCGCAACTGGCGGGTCGCCTCAACCACGTCGCGTACGAGCCACTGCAGCACTTCCGTGATCCGTTCCAAGACAGCGACTATTTCTACAAGGGTGGTGAAGAGAGCCGCGCTTATCCTTACGGCACGGTTTACCCTGAGAACCAGCGCGCTGAGGGTGTCACCATCACCAGCAACCGCTGCGAGGACGAGTAGGATAGTTGAGGTCTGGCTAGTACAATTGAATAGAACTTGGTCGGGCAGTAGGTGTACGAGGGTGCACCACTGCCCGACTTTTAGGTTAGAATTTGGATAGCGAAAGTCGTGTGGTATAATAGGGGGGAAGGGGAATGATATGGATTTAGTTGAGGCACAGAACCTTGGGCAGATCGTAACGTTGCACATCTTTGCTCAGTCGATGCCGTGGCAGGGTGGTGTTCAATTACTGATTCTGGGCAGATCGTTCGACGAACGTCGCACATATCAAGTCTCATCTATTGAAGTAGAAGAACATGAAGCGAGTGAAGTCTTCCCAGATAGCAGCATCATTCATATTCGCTATGAGGTAGCCCAACGCCTGATGGACGACCTCTGGAACTGTGGCCTACGCCCAACCGAAGGAACAGGTAGCGCAGGGTCGCTCAAGGCAACACAAACCCACTTGGAAGACATGCGCAAGATCGCGTTTAGGTTCTTGGAAGATGACAATGACTGAATATTTTATCACAGTAACCTGTCCAACCTGCCACCACATCGAGAACAATGTCCTCTGCGACGGTGGGTTCTCAGACTGGACGTGCCCTGATTGTGATACAGTGGTGGATTTGGCGGAGTATACGGGCACTATATTGGCGCTAATGATGGGGTTTGCGGAAGGGGTGTGGGATGAAGATTGATACACAAGGCAAAAGAAAGGACATTAAAATGATTAGCGAACAAGATTATGATTATGCGTTCCCTGCGTCTGGCCCACTGCGCAGATTAGAGGCCATCTGGCGACAAGAGATGGAAGGGATTGTCAAGGACTTTGAGTTCCAGTCGATAGAGACAATTAGCGAGACAGGCAATTTGAGACTGTATCATTGGATGGGCAATCTCGAATATGAGCTATACAGCAGTGTAACACAGTTAAAACTTCCCAAGGACTGGATGCTTGTTATGCGTGAGGCATTGTGGTATGAGTTCACTAAGGTCTGGGCATCAGCACAGTTTGCGAGTCGCAGCAGGGACATAGTTCGTTTGCCAGGAATAACATACGCTACAGACCCATATCACATCGAAGAGTTACGAGATGTAATACTTGAGAAACTTGGCGTATCTATCAATGGGCGTAGATATAGTGTATTGCTGACCGAC
>JBDGYW010000659.1:0-8638 GCA_039588935.1 Gemmatimonadota bacterium
TGGGATATTAGCATCTACCTTTTGGACGCGGCAGGGAACTATCGATACTATTCTCGCCGTTCATCTGACGGTTACCTATGCTACTATGATCCGACCGCGGGCGCCGTATGTCAGGACTTCGGGGACACGGACATAATCTTGCAGTGAGTCGATGGGTGGGCTGGCGGTTGTTTGGAGCCGCTGGTCCACCCCGGGTTCTCCGCCAACTCCCACAAAAATATCCCTTCCCGCCAACGCAAAGACTTCCTGTTGCACAGCCGTCCAAGGCTTACAGTTGCTGGACCTAGCCCACCGCCGGGCCGGTTCGACGGTGGTGCTAGTCCTCCCCCTTGGCCATCTTGTTCGCCCACTTGATGATTCGGTCAGCAACGTCAAATGGTTTGGGAGACCACAACTCCTCACGCGTTAGGTGGCACACTAGACGATCCGGCGCTTGACTCTGGCTTCTCAAGAACCACGTCACCGTCTGTTTTTCATGATCGAACTCATACTCTGAACCTTCGGGCCACTGTCTCTCCCGGTTATCGAACTCCACCTTCAAATGGTGCCACTTGAGCATATTGAGTCTCTCGTCATCCACGATGTCTACCTCCTACGGTCGTAGAATTGGAGCTGCGAACTTACGGCCCCGTCCGCGCCCGAGGAAGGTTTGCTCAGCATTCACCGACCATAGTCGCCCCTCCACCGCAGTAGCTGGGAAGGGGGGCAAGTGTAGGGATGAGAGAGCACATCTTGTTGTCGACTCAACCGCCGATATGGACACCAGAGATGGAAGTAGATGGTTCATGAGGCGGTGGTCTCCGCAAACGTCGCCTGATTGGCGTATGAAGCTGTCGAGCGCGGTAGGAGCAGATGGTTTGTGCGCATGCTGACATCTAAGCTGACCGACTCATCGAGAAGCTGGAGAGGAGTCTGCTCACAGCCTGTGCGCAGGGTCGGTAGGCGTTTGAGGCTGACATGAGCTGGCAACGACTGCAGAATGCATATCGAAGGGAAGGCCCTGACCTAGCACTTGGTGCTGGCGGATCGAAGCCACTGCCGGCCATCCTTCTTCCCTGCCATAAGCCAATCCCTCAGGTCGATCGCTCAACAAGTCACTCCTTTCAGGTACTCTGCCTCCAGGCCGAAACAGGCATCTGGAGAGTCGGATTGTGGAAATGGCGACTCATCGTCAGCATCAACCATCAAAGAACCGACTGACCGTCTGGCCAATGCGCCGCCCCATCTGAATTGCACGCCTTGCCGCCCACTCCAACACGTTTACGCCGGGCCGAAGGATGCGGGTAATTCGCTTGAAATGGACAACGTGGCCAACCCGTTCCATTGTGCGCCCCGCGATTGTCTCGAACATTAGAACCTGGGCAGGCTTGAGTTCACGACGCCAACGCTCTAGATCCGACGGGCTTGGGGGCCGCCTCGTCTTGGCGTGATTCTCCAATAGCCGGCTGGGGATTTGCTCGTCCGCACTCTCGTAGAAACGCAACATGCCTTCCTCAAAATCCTCTCCCAAGAACGAGCAAACGCGCCGAAGCACATGTTCCGGATTTCGCACGAGATCTTCATAGCTCAACTCCATGTAGAGTCCAGCCGGGAGTTTCTGTCCGAGTCTCCGGCCCGCCTCCACCTCCCCTCTCCAATACCTAGCAAGCTGCATTGTGACTCTACCGTGCCACCCGATGCGTTTCAAAGAAACGCAGACATCACGCCCATCTCGGATCATGTGAATGAACTTCGCATTCGGGAACAACTGATGCAGCCGTGCTATCTCTTGCACGTAGCCAGGAGTCTTGTCCCCCCAGCGTGGTTTCGTTCCCGCAGGCAACCGGAAGATGGCGTCGGTCAGGTCGGCAATAGTCGGGGATTTCAGCGACCTCAACGCGTTCCCCAGTTGTTCATCTTCTATTTCCCAGTCCTTCCATCTCGGGTGTCCCGTCACGAATTCACATGCTTCTTGCACCTGCTCGTCGCCGAGCTTTCCACTCATCGGAAGTGAGTTCATAAGAGGCGTCAGAAACCAAGATTCCGGTGGCACATGTAGCCTGCTGTGTCGGACTAGCATGAGCCGAAACATGGTGGTGCCAGACCGCTTGCTTCCGACCACAAAGAATGGACTTGATTCTTGCTGTATAGGCAGGTCGTTCGTCACGGTCTTTGTTTCCACTCCTTCATCGTCAGTCATCTCTTTGCAGTAATCTCCGTTTTGTCCTCGGCGAATTCCATCAGAGTTTCCACATTGACTGTGGCTTCTCCTGATCTGCCTGTCAATGGGATCGCACCCCGTTTTCAGCGGTTTGATGCCATCCTTTGGCGGCGAAGCACCAATCCTGCATGAAACCTCAAACGGCATCCCAAGTTCAACCCGGCATCCCGACTGACACAACCGTATCAGTATTCCGTCTATCTGTCGAGCTGATTGAAGGGGTCGCCGACACACGAGACATCACGGTTGGCGGCCACTTGGTCAGGCCAACTGGATCGCGTGCATCAACGCCGGGGCTACCATCTAGCTCCGGGCCTAGCACGAAGCGGGCCAGTCTTGGAAACTCACCTACAAATTGCGATTCGCGTTGATGGGTGGCACGTTTTTTGTTGCCCGCACTTTAGCAGAACCACGGCGTGCAAGTCAGTATTCGACGTAAGAGCTTCCGGTGGCTTGCGTTCGTTAGGAACGTCGCTGATTTGACGTCACAGATTCTCTCTCAGAAGTTGTTTTGGGAAGCCGGGGCCAGAATCGTCTGCATTCACGCACCACAGCGGCACGAGCGGACAGCACGAGGCTATCGAAAGAAACGGCAGCGAGGTCGCGGCGCTTTGGATCCAATCTGGAGTCCACACAGTACGATTGAAGAAGATCTAACTCAATACATTCGAAGCGGACATCCGCCACATCGAGTTTGGACGCAAGCTTCGAATTCAGATTTGTGCGAGTATTGCTCTACGCGGCGTTGGTAGATCGAATCTACCATTGTGCCGTGCGCGCGCACTCGTGGATAGATTGATCAGATCCTGCAATTAACGGAGCGAGGCTACTTGATCGAGATCTTGTTACCAACTCCACACGCACCCGGGAACATGACGGTCGAACAGGCGCTGAAACTGAGAAGATCCGTCAGAGAGTTTGCTCGTGAACCGCTTCTGCTATCGGAACTCTCCGGGATTCTGTGGGCGGCACAAGGAGTGGAAGAGAGGCTCGCCCCCGGAGCGGATATTGGAGTCGTGAAGCGCCGAACTGCACCGTCTGCGGGTGCGCTCTATCCGTTGGAGTTGCACGTTGTTGTTGGTGACGTATTTGAACTGGAACCCGGCACCTACCGATACAATCCGTACCGCCACGCGCTGAACAGAGTACAGTCACTTGATACCAGGGATTCTCTCTCAAGTGCCGCTCCCTGGCAAAAATCAATCAGGCACGCTGCAGCCATCATTGTGGTCACCGCTGTATATAAGAGAACGCGGGTGAAATACGGGCGCCGACATAAGAGATACGTACACATTGAAGCTGGGGCAGTCGTCCAAAACGTGTATCTCCAAGCAGTCTCAAAAGAACTAGGGACTGTGGTTGTTGGTGCATTTGATGACAAGGCCGTCCGCAGAATCCTCGATTTGCCAAGGGCGGAATACCCCATCGTACTTTTGCCCCTGGGTAAGATCGATCCGCTGTCCGAGAAGTGATTGAGTTGTGTGGTGGGGCCTGTGGGATCTGAACTTGCGACCGACGGATCATGAGCTTCTCGTATGTTCAGCTCCTACAGGGCACATGCAAGTCGCGCAGGAGATCGTCTCCTGGGCTTTTCTTTTGTCCCGACTCAGATATCAGAACTTCATGCGGTGAGTCCCACTCGAGCAAGACGGAAGACGCGACCAAGAATAGTCCGCAATTGACCTAGGCCTGGCAGGGTCAGAACCTGCCTACTATCCTCCGATCAACGTCTACCGGAACATTTGGACCGTTAGGAAAGCGTGGGGTAAGTCGTGACCGTCCGACGCCCGATAGGAGAGTCACATGATCGACATGTTCACGCCTGGCAAGCTCGGGAATCTGGAACTCGAGAACAGAGTGATCCGCTCCGCTGTATGGGAGGCGATGGCCGACGAGAACGGATTCGTGACCGATTCATTGGTGGATTACAGCTACATCCAGCCCAACGGTCGCCAGCAGCCGGGCCAGACTGCGATCCACAGCGACGAGTTTGTTGCCGGCATGAAGAAGATCACCGACGCAGTCCATCAAGCCGGTGGAAAAGTGAGCACCCAGATCGTTCATGTCGGGCCTCAGACCAATCCGGACATGATCGGCGGAGAGACTCCTGTCGCGCCGAGCGCAGTCGATCACCGCATCTTTGGAATGCCACGAGCTTTGACCACTGAGGAGGTGTGGACCCTCATCGAGGACTTCGGCCATGCGGCGAGGCGTTCGGTCGAAGCAGAGTTTGATGCGATCCAAATCCACGGCGCCCACGGCTACCTGGTCAGTCAGTTTGTTTCTCCACTCCGGAATCAGCGCACCGATGAGTTCGGCGGATCGCTCGAGGGAAGGATGCGCTTCGCCGTGGAAGTATTCGAGTCTGTGAGGAAGAACGCGGCTGACCTGCCGGTCTTCATCAAGCTCAACGTCGACGACTTCGTAGAGGGATCGACCACACCGGACGACTCCTTGCCGTTGGCAGCCAGGTTGTCCGAACTGGGCATCGACGGTATCGAGGTCAGCGCCGGTGGAGCGTTGTCCGGCGGCAAAGGCCCTGCGCGAACACAGATCAAGAACCCGGAGGACGAAGCATATCTAATGGCTCTCGCGCGAATGATCCGGAAAGAGGTCGATTGCACCGTGATAGGTATGGGTGGCTTTCGATCTCCTGAAGTCATCGATGCCGCTTTGGCCTCGGGGGAAGTGGACTTCGTGTCAATGGCTCGCCCGCTGATCCGCGAACCGGGCCTGATCAATCGGTGGCGCTCGGGGGACACGTCGAGGTCACTGTGCGAGTCGTGCAGCGGCTGTTTCAAGACGCTGCAATACGGCAAAGGGATCCAGTGTCTGGTCGAGTACAAGGCGAAGGAGAGGCATCGCGCGTGCTAACGGGCTTGTGAGCGAAAGAATGATAGAGTAGTGACAGGTACCGAATTCACTTTCACAATCAAACCCCAGGGCGAGTTCCGCTTCCGGATGGAGTTTCGGCTGGTTAAGATGGAAGTGGATTCGAGGTGTCGACTCTCAGGACGCACTTGAGATCCAGACTCGGGCGGTTAGCTCAGTTGGCTAGAGCGCCGGTCTCACATACCGGAGGTCGCAGGTTCGATTCCTGCACCGCCCATGTTATAAGCATAAGCCCTGCAACGACTTAGAGTGTTGCGGGGCTTTGTGGTGACAGACCGCACCGACGTTCGGTGTCGATGGCGGTGACACAAGATTAGGCCGAGACCGTCGATCGCAGCTTTTCGAGTCTGTCTCCGAGCTCCTTCCGATACTCCACGACTCTAGCCCGGTGCCGGACGTCGGCCAGGTGGGCGTATACGGATTGAACCATTGTCGGGCTGTTGTGGCCGAGCTCGCGCGAGTTGAACGATCGAATTCAGGCACGTTTGCAGGAGATGCAGAACCAATCCTAGAGCGTCAACGAGAGCTAATTGCACCGCTTGCCCAGCGGATGCTGACTGTTATCGACGGTGTTCGAGCCGAACGCAATATCGCAGTCGTGTTCGATGTCGCGAATCCTAACTCCACCATCATATCGGCTGATCCGGCGATGGATCTCACCACACTCGTGATCAGCCGACTGCAGGCCGCAGGAGCACCGCCCCAGAATCCTCTCTAAGCCCCGATCGTCTCCGGGAATGGTAGGTGGTGTGTGGTGTCGGGCAACCGTTCGAGCGTCCCCGACTCGCTCAGTCTACGCGTGGACGGTGCGGTGCCGCAGCGCATTCGCTGGTTACAGGCCGCCGTGCTCTGCGCGGATTGCGTGAATTCGCTCCGTGTGATGCATGACGTGCTCAGCCTGAATTGAAATCGCGTCACCCATCGTCATTTGCTCAGTCCGGCCATCTGGCATCCGCATCCTGATGGTTTGTTGCCATGCGTCGGGTACCTGTTCCAGCAACTGTAACACATGGGCTCGGTTGGCTTTGAACAAAGCCAGTGACACAGCAATTGACCGGCTAGAATACGCCCACCGGTCCGCCCACACGTCTTGCGATTGCGCCCCGTACCACTCGAGCGTGAACTCCGTCTTGTCGCTCCCGAGGGCTGACTTGATACACATCTTCCAGATGTCATCTCCATCAACGATATGGTGTACAAGCTGCCGAATGCTCCAGCCGCTCTGCGACGGACTTGCATCGAGGTCAACTTCACTCAAGCCAGCTAACGCGTCATCTAGTCGTGTTGGCCCCTCCGCATAGAGGGCAAGCGTTGACATCTCTTTAGTTGAAGGTTTCATGGCAGCTCCTTACTGTGCCGTATGTGCCGGCAAAGATGCACCGGGGGAGGGGGGCCGCAAGGTTGCTCAGGGTCTCCGTCTGACTCCCAGCATGTCTCGCCAACCTTCGATAGGGTTAGCGTGGAGGGTCAGTGACCTCACCAGCATCGGTGGGCGTTGGATAGTTCGGCGTGAGCTGCTCTCCGCGGTGTCCCGTGAGCAGTCTTTCGGTCGCGTACTGCCGTTCAATCACCTCTTCGAGTTCCCGACGAACGGCCGTTAGTTCTTCGAGGATGGCAGTAGACCGCTCAGTATCTTCGGTCCCGTGTCGCAGGCGTTGAGACAACGCACGCCCTAACGGACCGAATGATATGATGGATAATCCACCAAGTCCTCCAATTAGCCACGGCGCCGCATCGATGGCTACCACTATCAGTCGTTCCAGGAATTGGTCCCAAGGCATTTCGATTCCTCCCGTCCTGGCCGCCAAATCTGCACAGATGGAGGGGAACCGCAAGATGTGCCGACCACATCTCAGCGTGCAATGGTGACAGAGAAGATCGCGAAGCTAGAGGTCGGGCGGAAAAAGTCAAATGCTGGAATTCAAGCATTTAGTCCGCTATCCCAAACCGAGGCCGCCGCGAAAGAACGACGATTAGAGGGCAATAGAAAAGGTGGCCAAGTCGGTGGAAAGTTGCCACCGACTTCCAAGAGTAAATCCCGCGATCGCGTTGCTGCCTATGCCGGCGTGAGCGGGAGGACGCCGAGTACAAGATCCGCGCCGAGCGTCGGTTGGGGCAGGAACTCGAGCGGATGCCGAAGAAACCCGGCAACAGGTTCGGCATGGACACCATGTCCGGACCGGAGGCAACTCCAACGCTGAACGACTTGGGTATTCACGAGAAACAGTCTCAGTGTTGGCAGGCGATAGCACGGGTCCGATCTCAGCAAATGGGGCACGCGTGCCCCATTTTAGCTACCGCAAGATGCGAAGTGTGCGCAACTGCGCACAGAAGGATGTTGCCAATTGGCAACACGTGCGCCATGGCGCACAGTGGTCAGGTCAGGAACTCGGCGGCAGGACAGAAGGTCACGCCGGGGCTAGATGGTCGATTCGTAAAGATTGCTTGCGCCTCCCAACCCGATAGAAGTGCCAACGCCGGGGGGATTATCGCGATAGGAGCTTGACCGTGGCGACAACCGCCTAGATTGCCCCACCGCCTTTCGCAGTCTGTGCGCTGACCAACCTTACGAAGAACCCTCAGGTCTTATGAGACTCATGCCAGTTACAGCGGCCGTTCGAAGTTCAGAAGCCGACGGCAACACCAACCGAGATTCCCACTGGGAGCAGGTTGGCGTCAGCGTCCATGATGTACGCACTCCGTAGCTTGATCGGCACCGCGATCTTCGGAGTTGCCCGGATCTTGTACCCAACTGAAGCTGCAACCCCGAGATCGGTCCAGTCCCCGAATAGGAATCCTCCAGCACCGAATTCCCCGAAGAGACCCGTGGGCGCCTCTAGGCGTGCCACTGCCATCAACCGGGTTGCATCGGCCTCTCTTGTCCTCGTGTAGCTGTAGCCCGGTACGGGAACGGTATACCAGAAGAAGTAGTCGTAACCAATCTCGACACCGAGGAGGACGGTACCTGCCTGGGCTATGAACGCCTGGACGGAGCCCTGATACATCGTCTGATTCCAGTCGACGTACCTCGTTTGCGTCCAAGCGTCTAGGTCCACGGCGGTGTATCCGATTCCGCCGTAGACTTCAATCGTTCGTTGACCAGACGCCGAAGTGGTGGGCCAGGCGGCAAGGAACAGCATAAACGCGAACAGCGAGCGGGTTTTACGATAGAATGAGACGGACATGTTGGGCCTCCTCTGCAAGCCGTAATCGACAATCGGCGGTGCCCTGCGACAGTAAGACGTCGAGGCTGTATGCCACCGGCGCGTTTGACTTCATGTCTGGAATAGCACCGTATCGGGCGGGAGTCAACTGGCGGTCAATTCGAGGCTGGTCGTAGTCAATTAGGGCGCCCCTCGTGGTGTCAATAGCGGTGACAAACGCGGCTGTTTCTGGGTGACACAATCAGAGATCGAGGGGCCGGGAGACCAACCCTTTGTCGTGCTCAAACGAAACCCCCGAGCGCCGCCAAGGTCGCCTGGGAGATGTGTGGCACCTGGACGAGGTCTTCGTGAACATCCAAGGCCAGCGCCACCATCTATGGCG
>JBDGYW010000660.1:0-4120 GCA_039588935.1 Gemmatimonadota bacterium
CCCACGGCGCAGACAACGGCACCAAGAGGTATGTTGAATTTGCGGCTCGTGATCCCCGTGAGCGCGGTGGGCGCAGCGTATGGTGGGCGCAAGAGCTGCACCGGCACGTCTTCAATGTCTCTGCGTGCGTTGGCACGCCGTGGCGCGGTCACTGATTTCCCCGAGGCATCAACCGGGCTGCGCAACCCGACTGACTTCTGAGATAGACACGGTTAGAGACCCAGCAGCATCAGTGCGGCAGCGTTCGCGCGTTCGTACGAACATACCAATCTCCTCAAGCCGTCGAGTTCTTCTGAGATGCAGACTGGTCAGGAAAAGGAATCTTCTGGGCGTTGCTGCGCCAGACGGAGAATGCGTCACGTAGTGTCAAAAGGCGACACGAACGGGTTTCGGTGGCTCTGCTGGAGGTCCGGAAACCAGTGTGAAACAATTCTGCTCGCTTCGCAGAGAGGTCGACGTGCAGTGCGCCGAGTATCGGTCTGCCATTACAGCTCAGGTCGAAGGCCGTCCGGTACCGCCACTCTCGAAAGCCGCGGGTACTATGCACTCGTACGGATACTCGGCCACACCGCCTTAGCGACATGAGTGGTCAGAATGCGATGTCTGCGTGGGTCGCACCACAAAGGAAGCTGGATGCTAGAGACGCGCTGTTGGGCTTCGAGCGACCACTATTCACGGCAAGCCATGGAAGGCCCTTGCCCGCCCCCCTATGTTTCCGAACGACGCTTATCGGCAACAAAGGAGCATCTCGCCCATGCCACTCAAAATCCTCCACACCTCCGACATCCACGTCGGGATGAAGTTCGCCAGTTACGACGGCGAGGTGCAGGAGAAGCTAGTCGAAGCAAGGTTCGAGTGTCTGTCGCGGCTGGTAGCTACTGCAAACGAGCACAGTTGCGAGCTTCTGGTTGTTGCGGGGGATCTGTTCGACCGCGTGACGGTGGCGAAGCGTGACATCCTGCGTGCCGCATCTGCGTCTGGTGAGTTCGAGGGAGCGGCCACGGTTATCCTGCCGGGCAATCACGATTACACGAGTCCCGACAAGTCGGACTTGTGGCACACCTTCAAGGAAGCGGCCCAGGGTAACGTGCTCGTTTGCGACCAGCCGAGTCCGTACCCGCTGGCCAAGTTCGATGTCGATGCAACGGTCTATCCGGGTCCGTGTACCTCAAAGCACTCACCGGAAAACGCGATTGGCTGGATCGCCGAGGTGGAGCGTGCGGCCGACGTGAAACACCACATCGGCTTGGCGCATGGGAGCCTGGAGGGTGTGTCTCCGGATTTCGACGGACGCTACTATCCGATGACGACTGGTGAGCTGGAAGCGCTGGGGCTGGACATTTGGTTGTTGGGGCATACTCACCTTCCTTACCCACAATCGCCGAGTCCGGGTGACCGGATCTTCCTGGCCGGTACGCCTGAGCCGGACGGTTTCAACTGCACTCATTCAGGGTCGGCATGGGTGCACGAAATGGGCGATGAGGCCGTCCAGTCACAGTTGATCACGGTCGGCCAATACCGGTTCGAACACGAGACAAAGAGCATCTCCACTGAGAAGGACCTGCAGAAGGTCGAGGCATCTTACGCAGTGGCGGACTCCAAGAACCTCCTGCTCAAGATGATACTTACCGGGCGCCTTCCGCCCGATTCATATGAGCGGCTCGGGCAACTGGAAGCTGCGATCGCGAAGAGCGTCTTCGAACTGCGGTGGGACGACAGCGCCGTCACTCGGCAGATCACCGTCTCCGATATCGACGCAACATACACGGAGGGGTCTTTCCCGCACTGCTTGCTGCGCACCCTTGCTCAAAGTGACGACGACTTCGAGGCGCTTCAGAAGGCGCACGAGATCGTCGAGGAGCTGCGGCGATGATCTTCACGAAGATCCGACTCAAGCCATTCGCCGGACAGACCGATCTTGCTCTGGAGTTCGCGCCCGGGCTCAACACGGTTGTCGGAGCCAATGAGGCAGGGAAATCAACGGTCTTCCGTGCCCTCGAAAACGGGCTGCTCGAGCGGACTGACCTCACGCCCGCGCGGCTCGGAAAGTTCGTAGCCCCGTTTTTACCGGTGGGTGGCGGTGACACCATTGCTGTCGAGCTACAGCTTGCGCATGAGTCCGAGCAGTACTTGTTGCGGCGGCAGTGGGGTGCTGTTTGCGCCAGCCAGTTGACTCTCCCCGACGGCGGGCTGGTGACTGGCGAAGATGAAATCTTTGCTCGCGTATCAGAGATGCTGGGTGTGTCGGCCGGCACCTGCCGGTCCATTCTCTTCACTCGGCAGACGGTGGTGCCGGAGACGCTCGGGGCCCTGAAGGATCAGGACCAAAACACGGTCAGGGAATTGAGTGATCTCCTGTCGGCGACGATGCAGGAAACCGACGGCGTCTCCGTGGACGCACTCAAAGCTCGTGTACAAGAGGAACACGAACAGGCATTCAGTCGTTGGGACAGAGAGCGGCACCGCCCGCAGGGGAACCGCGGAATCAACAAGCCGTGGAAGAAGGGAGTGGGTCGGATTCTCGAGGCCTACTACACAATGGAGGAAATCGGCCAGGCTCTTGGCGAAGCCACGGAAACGGACGAGCAGGTCGACCGGCTGAACGCCGATCTCGCCGAGCTGACCGAGCGCAGGGCGAGCATCGCTGAATACGTCGAGGTGAATCGTCAGGTCGCTGCCGATGCGAACAGGCGCCAGGTTTTCGAAGCCCAAGCACTGAGTCTCGACGAACGGTTGAAACGGTTCAAGAAAGACAACGAGGAATGGCCGCTGGCGAAGAAGGCGGTGGCAGACGCGGACAACAACAGTGCCCGGCAGGCGTCACGCATCGAGGAGCTGAAGAAAGAAGAGAGTGACGTGAAGCGGTATGCGGAAGGGCAGGCGTTGCGCGACCTGGCGAAGCGAGTGAAGGATCGTAAGGCTGAAGTCGACGAAGCGCGGGCGAAGCTGGCGGGAACACCGCAGGTGACGCGAGAGCAACTTCAGGGCATAAATGAAGCAGCAAGCAGGAAACGCGAACTGGAGGTGCAACTCGCGGCAGTGAAACTGCGTGTTTCGCTCTCGGCGAAGAAGGAGTTGAGCGTTCGGGCAACACTCGGACTCGAAGAGCCGGTTGAGAAGAAGTTGGATGCGAATACGTCAGAGACGTTGGATGCCGACGGCCGGTTCGTCATCGAACATGACGACTGGGCACTCGAAGTCCAGGCGAGCGAGCTGGATGTGGCAACCATCACAGAGGGGGTGACGGAGGCAAGTCTCGCGTTCGAGGAGGCCTTGAAGGAATGTGGTGCGGCCTCTCGCGACGAGGCGGTACGGCTCAATGAAGCCTACGAGCAAGCGAAGGCGGGTTTGGAGAACGCCGAGTCGAACCTGGCCGCCGAGTTGGGCGAGAAGACTCTGGAGGAACTGGACGGACAAGCGGCGGACGATGGGGCGGACTGCAAACAACGCTCACTTGAAGAAGTGATCCGCGAACTGGCGGATGCCGAGTTTGCCGTTGACGCCGTCGCGCAGGCATTGGAGGAAAACCGAGAGCGACTCGGCGAACTGGAAGAAGAGTACGGCGACATTGACGGCCTGTTGATGACCATGGCGACCGCGGTCGGTGAGCAGAGGGCATGCGAAGAGGAGTTGGCGAGCCTGGCGCTATTGCCCGACGGGGTCGACGACGTAACCACGTTCCTCGAGGAGTTTGCCGAGAAGGAAGAGGAACTCAAGGAGTGTGATTCGGAAACCAACGACAAGAAGATAGAGTTGGCTGGAATCCACTTGCCGGAAGAATCCACCGAAGAACTCCAGGCGCGACTGACACTCGCCGAAGAAGATTTCGATCGGACCTCGAGACAGGGCCGTGTGATCGGGCGTATCATCGAGGCGATCGAAGAAGTCGAAGCCGACGCCGAGTTAGGCGACCGGTACGCGAGTTTCAGGGCGGAAATCGAACGCTATGTCAGTCGGTTGACTTCGGACCGATACCAATCAATCCAGATCGACGATGGCCTCCCCTCAGGCTTCGTGCGCGGCGACGGTGAACTACTCGGCACACACCTCCTATCCACCGGCACACAGGACGTTCTGGGCCTCGCTATTCGTCTCGCCATGGCCGGCTACTTCCTCAATG
>JBDGYW010000661.1:0-4120 GCA_039588935.1 Gemmatimonadota bacterium
ATTGCCTCGAGTGTCTGGAGGCGTTGGAACAGCGAAACGGGCTGCCGTCAGCCACCGAGGCCCATACCCCAACGCATGTAGCTCACGGGCAGGCCGCCGTAACGTAGCACTTCCTTGTGAAACCTCGACTGAGAGTAGTCGTCGCCCTGTGACTCACGGTACGAGTCTCGAAGCGCCTTCAGTTCCCTGCGCCCCACAGCGTAACACACCTGATAGGCTGGATGCGCACAATAGCGGCGAACCTCTGCTGCCGCGTGCTCAGGGTCGAAGTGCACACGGTCGACGAGCAGTTTCGTAGCCTCATCGATCGACATCCCACGAGTGTGCAGCCCAACATCTGCGATAATCCTGATACCACGCCACAGTAATGCGAGCTTCTGGAAGAGGCGCTCCTCGAGGCTCGAATAGAACCCCGCCTCACCCATCATGTCTTCACAGTAGAGCGCCCACCCCTCAATGGTTAGAGGCGACCCGATCACCTTGCGGACCGCACGGGGCTGCGCGTGCGCATAAAGGAATTGAAGGTGGTGTCCCGGATAGCCCTCGTGGAGCGCTGTACCGGCTAGCTCGTGCACGCAATGGTCGCGAAGAATCCGCTCCGCGGTTTCGGGATCTGCATCGTTGTCGGGTGGTGTGACGTAAAACCAGCCGGTGCGGTCTGCCGAAAAAGCCCCGGGTGGCTGGTAGGCGGCGAATGGGATGATCGGCCGCAGGAAACCAGGTGTCTCGATGACCTCGAGCTCGCCCTCGGGGATATCTACCAAACCCTGGTCATCCACAAAGCGCCGTGACCGACCCATTTCAGCGGCGTACGCGCCCACTAGCTGGTGCCCTGGAGGGTGGCTGCCACGCAGCTTTTCGACCAGGTCCGGCCACGGAACACGAGGCGCAATCTCTTCAGCAACTTCTACCAACTCGGCCTCAACCGCTTCGATCAACTGGAGGCCGTACCGCCAGAGATCTGACGCATTGCCTTGGAAGGCATGCTCGTATTGCAGCCGGAAGTTGAAAGCATCTTCCCCGATCGCAAAATCGGTGGGCTCGCTGTCGAACTTGTCGGCCTGCAGTCGGTCCGAAAACGCCTTCAGCGCGCGTTCAGCCTTAACGCATGCGTTCGGAAAATCAACCTGACCGTCGGGCGCGAGTTCTCTCGCGACTTGTTGCACGAGTTTGGCACCTGCTTCGGCGACCTCAACTCCGATGTCGATGAACACGCTCGGGCAGTCGCCGAGAGTTTCGGTCGCAGTCTCGAGGAATCGCGGAAGCGCTTGGATCCGTTCCGCTGCAGCTTTCGCGCGGTGATCGTGAGAGCGGTCGCGCAAAGCCAACAGCAAGTAAAGACCTTCTAGGGCATGTGTGGCCCAGAACGCAGGGTCGCGTTCGTGAGGGCATTCAACCTCGAAGCGGTGGGTCACGACGCGGACGTCGTTCAGCAGCGCCGTCCGATCGATCTCGTCGTCGAGCGTCTCAACCTGACAAGCTTCGAGAGCACCAGCAATGGACCTCAGGGCGGCCAAATACTCCTTGACCGATTGAGCGTCAAACGCCCCGAGCCGAAAATCGTGCTCCGGCAGACCCGCACCGGTAGCCTCCACCGGATCCAGCTGCCATTTCAGATCGAAGTACGAATCGACTAGCTGCGAAAGCTCAGACATCCCCTCCTACGGCTTCCCTTTCACTTCCGCGATTAGAGTGTGGCACTCATCTTCGGTCAATGTGCGATCACCTTCCTTGGCCGCCGCGAACAACCGCTCGCTCAACGTCTCGTCGGTTGGGTCATAGCCGTGCTCGGAGAGCCAGAACTTCACATTCGACAACCCTGACATTGGCGATATCTCTATGACCTGGCGGGCCCCGAAGCTTCCGGCAGGCACACCGGAATACACACGGTCAGCCAGCCATTCATCACCTTTGTCTTTCGCCTTGATGACCGCAGCCGCGTGCACTCCCGTTCCCGTCCGAAACGCATCCTCTCCCATAACCGGATAGTTGGGAGGAAGAGAAGCGCCACATGTTTCGGCGATCAGCTCGCAATATTCTCGCAGTCTGGGCAAAGGATCCTTCCGTGCCCCGAGGAGATGCAGGTTGACGATCAGTTGGTCCATCTCGGCGTTGCCGACTCTCTCGCCGAGCCCGAGTCCGGTTGCATGCACGCGGTCAACGCCGGCCTCGATTGCCGCCATGCAGTTGATGAGCCCGAGGCCGCGGTCGCGATGCCCGTGAAAGTCGACCTTAACGTCCTCGCCCGATGGCTTCACGATTTCCTCGATCGCGAACCTCACCAGGCTCTTTACACCCGCAGGCGTCGCATGGCCCACCGTGTCACAGAGGCAGATGCGTCGCGCTCCCCAGTTGATGGCGTTTTCGTAGAGTGCCTTCACCGTTTCCGGTTTTGCCCGGGTAGTGTCTTCCGTAACGAACATTACGGGAATGCCCTCTTTCACCGCGAAACAAACGGCCTTCTCGCTCGTCTCCAACATACGGTCGAGCGTCCAGTCCTCTGCGAATTGCCGTATGGGGGAAGAGCCGATGAACGTGCAAACTTCGACAGGAATGCCGACCTCCTGCGAGATCCGGGCAACCGGTTCAACATCAACAACGACGGTTCGAGCAGCGCAGTTGGGAGAAATCGGAAGGTCTGCATCGACTATTTCCTTTGCGAGTGCGCGTACCGATTCGACGACCTGCGGTCCTGCCCCAGGAAGGCCGATGTCTGCTGCATTCACGCCAATGTCGGCCATCAGATGAAGCAGCTTGATTTTTGTTTCGATTGGCGGGTCGATCGCCGATGGCGACTGCAATCCGTCACGTAGGGTTTCGTCGTTCAGATCGACTTTGGCGGACGTCCAGTCAAAAGAGTCCGCAGCATTCCAGTCATGGATGAGTTCAGATGGTTTCATGATTCTAGTGTGCGATTCTCTCTAGTTCGAGTCAAGTATCTCATCGTGGGCGCAAAACTGCCTAATCCGTGGGCGTTCCATCCAGCAAATTTTCCAGTGGCCGAGCCTCAGCGCCGTTCTCCGTACAAACAGCGTATTCTGCCTCGCCTGCCGCATACATGGCAACACCGGCATACTCACCTGTGGCGTTCAGCACGAAAAACCGGACGTTGAAATTGGGCTCGCCGCGACTGTTCAAGAGTCGCTCTTCGACCGTGTTCGCGCGGATACGTTCCAGGCCGGCCATGCCCGCATCCGTCGGGTGCATATCGCTCCGCAGCTTCTCTACAATCATATACGAAGTGAGGTTATAGAGGTTTGCCTCGCCTCTGCCTGTTGAACCCGCAGCACCAACATCACCGTCAACATACAGGCCGGCGCCGAGAATCGACGAATCGCCGGTTCTACCCGGGATCTTCCAGGCGAGGCCGCTGGTGGTAGTCACTCCACAAATATCACCATTGGGACCGATTCCGTCGCAGTTGATCGTGCCCCAGAAGTGTCCCTCCTCTATCAAACCGTCTTTGAGCATTCGCAAGCCCGCGTCGTAGGCGGCCTGTGCACGTTTCTTGGGATCGAGATAGTGTCTCGGATCGACGCGGCGTTTCCACTCCAGCCACATGTTTCGCGAGTGCTCGGTATTCAGGTCATCCTCGATCGTGAACCCCAATGAGCGCGCGAAATCCTGCGCCCCTTTGCCGACCAGCAGGTGGTGATCGGTGTACTCCATGACTGCTTTCGCAACAAGAGATGGAGTTCTTATTCCCTCGATCGCGGCGACACCGCCCGCCCACTTCTTGGGCCCGTGCATGCAGCAGGAATCGAGCTGGACTACTCCCTCGGCATTGGGCAGGCCACCGTACCCGATACCCGACTCCTCCGGGTCCTGTTCCGGAATGTTCACGCCAGCTATGAGGGCATCCAGAACATCAGCACCCTCGGTGATCATAGCGAACGCCTTCTCCACCGCGCAGACCGGTCCGCCATTTTTGTACCTGATGCCGCTCGAGTCGGAGATAACTACAGGCCTCACGCTCTGTGGCGTATGTACCAACGGTGCGTTATCTAAGAACGGTTTTGGCGCTACCGTGACTCCCGCCGCCGCCACGGCTCCGGTATTGACGAAATCACGACGAGTGAGTCGCCGATTCATTTGAACATCCTCCTGGGTGCAACGTCAA
>JBDGYW010000662.1:0-4120 GCA_039588935.1 Gemmatimonadota bacterium
CATAGCGATAGCCGTTCGCATCGCCGAACGCGGCAAAGTTGGCCGCGCCGGCAGCGGTGTTGTTGAAACCTCCTGCAATAGCCGCGTTGATAGTGCCATGTCCGCCTATGTTATTGTCATTCGTCGTCGAAACGGTTGTTCCGGATACGCGGCGGACGTACGCCACCCTGCTGTTCCCTCCTGCATCGAGGAAGTCCTGGTGCACGTTGCCGGCCGTCGTTTGGCCTCGGTCGAAACCGTCGTCGGTGATATCGATTGCGAATCCGAAGTTCGCTGTGAACCCGAGGCCGTTGACCCAAGCAAGGTATCCAGGCCCGGTAGGTCCGGTCCCGGCTGCATTCAGGTTCCCGGCCACGATCTGTCCCTGGCGCTCACCGACCGGTGCATCCGGTGTGAACGGTTCGACGTTGACCACATCCTCCAGCCGCGCGATGCTCTCCAGTTCGGAAGCCGGCACATCAATGGTGATATTGGTGTACACGCCGACCCGTCGCGGTTCTTTGAGAACGCTGTTGGCCAACCCTCGAATGGCGTCGATCGACTGACCGACTCCGCTGTGCGTGAACAGCTGAATCGTGGCTTGAACGTCTCCGACGTACCCGAGATCGAAGCCGGGATGCAGTTTGTAGGACGGATGAAACGGGCCGTGCCATTGTATGTGGCGCTGGAGACTGGCCAGTTCCGCAAGCTCATCCCGGGCCGTTTCATCGGCCCACACCAGATGGGCGTTCTCCGGGAAATAGGTCACGATCTGAAGTCCTTCGAGCCGGCGCACACCCGCGAGCCAATCGTCCTGCACCGGTCCAACGAACTGTATCAAATGGAGCTGTGGCCCCGGTCGCGGCGCAATCCGCATGCCCTCTGAGACTTCTGGCTGCGGCATCGTGGTGTCGAAGAAGCGATCCCGCAAGCGGATCAGGTTATAATCGTCGCGGACGGTCAGCTGCTGGAGCTGTTGTGGGGTTAACCGACCAAGTGTTTCACCCGACAGGAGGTACAGGTTCCGACCTCGATACGGGAACTCGTTCAAAGCACCAGCTTGGCGAATGATGGCGAGCTGCACGGAGTCGGCAGTCGGCGCGAGAACTTTATGCGGTCCCACCGGGCTGCGATAGTCAGCGGGCACCTGAGGTGGTGTCCAGGACCGCAGCCACGGTGGCCGTTGCGCCGCCGGCCCGACTTGTGCGGAAGCTGCAGATACGGCCATCACGCACATCACCGCCCCACCCAGTGCATACCGCGTGTGCTTCAGGATCAGTGTGTACATAGTGCGCTCCTTCAGAATGCCCGCGGTTCGATCGGTCCGGGATGCCGGAAGCGTCAGGCTGCCATCATCTAGTCCAGCACGGATGTCAAACACACAGGTCGTCGACCACAATTACTAGTTTCACGCCGATCCGGCCGGCAGCCGTATTCGAACACCATCGCACAGGTCCGGCGCACCAGGTGGGACCGGCCGCCCAACGGGACCATGAGATGCGCAGACTGCGAAGTTCGCCTGGCGGCAAGCGAGGTCGCAGCCTGACGCTACCCCAGCTAGCCCGGATCGTCTCCGAGGAGCGCATTCAATGGCGGTAGCAGCCCCGGAGGCGCTGTTGCCAGGACGAATCTTTCGAGTGCCCTCTGCGAGTCCATGCGCGACTCCCTACCGGTCTTTTGCTTCAGAGTGACGATCCCTCGATGCAACATCCACTCTCTGTCGTCGGGGCAACGAACTCGGCATCCTCTGTAGCCGAGCCGCGGGTACGAGGCGTTCTCATGAGCTTCCTGGAGCGACGGCCAGGCCTCTTCGACCCGGCTCATCTCAGCCCGGCCGATGGTCCACGAGGGATCCTTGCGACCGGAGAACAGCAACGCGGTTACCGTGCACTCACACATGAGATCTAGGTGATCTTGAAATGCCCATGCCTCACATTCATGAACGTGCAGAAGTCGGTATAGGCACCACGGTCGGCCGATCTAGGATCGGCAATGGCTGCTCCAGAGTTGTCCAGATTCGTCGCCGGTGACCAACCCATCTTGTGCGACCAGTAGCGGTTCCGCCCCTTCCTGTACCAGTGATAGTCCCATGTGGACGTGGTACCCGGCTTGATCACAAGCGCCACCAGGTGCCCTTCGCTCGGACAGCGGTTGTCTGCGCCGGGCACGTCGACGAGTCCGTCGCTCACCGCACCTTCCTTGGCGCTTATCTCGCCTGCCCCGACAACGCAGGCCGATAGATCGGTCCACTTGTGGGATGACGCCTCGCCCGGCTGAGCATAGGTGTCCGTGCGGTAGTTGGTGCCGTAATTGTAGCAGTTGTTGTTGTACTGTACGGTCCCCCCGTCGTTCCAGCATTCCGGTTCGTACAGGGGAGCACAGCGGCACCTGCGCCAGCACCACCAATAGCAGGGCCACCACCAACGACACGGCCACCATGGCCATTGGATTATCTCGTACAGCTCTCTGATCCTCGGCTCGAGCCTAGCTATCCGCTCCTTCGAAAGGCCGATCTCTCGAAGTGCGAACTCGGAGAATTCCGGTCCCATCTTCAGTCTTTCGACCAGACCGGTGCTGCCGCACACGAAGTCTTCGACGGCCTGATCCGACGCCTCATGCGCGAGTTCTTCTCCAAAGACCTGACCGTGTGCGTAGCGGAAGGTGCGCGGCAGATCGGACCCGGGAGTGCCGACCTGCTCGATGATCAGCCCGCGGTACCCCAGGGTCGGCAACGGCGCAAGCCGTTTCGACTCCTCGGTAATCGCATTCGCCGGTCGGACCCGGCCGAGGAGGTCCGCTGATTCGCCTTCGTCGAGTTCGATGGACGGATTGGGCCGTCCGCTGAAAATGTCGATCGTGATCTTAACTGGCATCTCGTCCTACCTCCTCAGGTATGGATCCCGGCGCGCCGGTTGTCTCAGCTACGCGCGATGCTGCCCTTCTGGGATCAGTTCACTGAACGCACACCTGATCAATCGCGAACTCCTGACCACCGATGCGAAGTACCCGGACACTCCCTTCAAGGGTCGCAACGCTCCTGTATCCTCCAGGTACTGTGACGCGTGGCGAGGTCGTGAAGGCCACGCTGCCGATGGGAGATGGCGCACTGATCAACTCCCCTACGTAGACGGGTGTTGGGTCGCCATTCACGGCGAAGTTCTCGAAGCCACCTAGGTCCTGAAAATGGAACGTTACCTTCGAGGGAGTGAACCCAAGGCCCGTGAAGTCGAACTCGAGATTGATGTTGTTCATCCACAGAAACTGGGCATCGACGCCGAAGTCAGGAGTAACGGCCCTCACATCGGCGCCATTGAAAGTGCCTCCGCTGGGCCACCGAAAATCTGTGACCATCACGCGGATTCCGTTTTCCACGAAGATTTGATCTCCAGGACTGTGACCCGCCGGTGTGCCGTACTCCGTCCCGAGAGGGGGAGGTTCGAACGTCACGCAACGTTGACTCGGCGCAATGGTGATCGGAGTGCAGAACGTATTGTTGGTTTCATCGGATTCAGAGACCTTCTCGCCCGGATCAACCACGGCGCACAGGAACGCCGTCGAGGGTGAGCCTGGCGGAATCGGACCACCATGGCCCGGATAGGTTCTCTGGTCTCCAGCCGGGACGTCTTCGGTGTTCGACACCCGGCCGCCTTGGAGCAGCATGTCTTCCTGGAATTGGTATGGAGACGGAACCGCAGCGTAGCCCACCGGCACCGTGTTGTCCTGAGAGAGTATGAGGTCGACCATGTATCCGTCATCGCTGGCGGTGTCAGTTCCCCGGGCTCGAGCCGAGCCTTCATTTGAGACCTCGACAGTCACGGTCCCAGCTACGTCCTCGCCTTCGTCATACGAGGCGCGCGCCGTCAGGGAAACGCGAAGGTCGGGCTTGCAGCCAAAGAATCCAAAACACACGACAATGACCAGGATCTTCCTTCCTGTTGAGTACTTCATGTTCGCCTCCCTGCGTGGAGGCCGGCCCAGTGCCGGCCTGTGGGTCGGACCTTTTACGGTGGCGGTGCTTGCTCGTACCTCGAGCAGCTAGCGCAGTTCACGACTGCTCTAAGATCAGAGGTGTCCGGGTTCATGGATCGCATTTGCAGTACGACATTCCACTCAAGTTGACAGTACCCTGGGTTGGCATACG
>JBDGYW010000663.1:0-4114 GCA_039588935.1 Gemmatimonadota bacterium
AGATCCTAGCAACCCACGAGCCGCTTCCTCTCGATGAGCATGTCGAGAAGGAGCTCGATCGGATTCAGAAACGTGCTGAGAGCGAGTGTTGACGCCGACTCGACAGCGAACACGTCAACCACCGCCATCGGCCGGCAGCAGTTCGATCCTGTTGAAATACATCAGGTAGTGATCCAGGGTAGCTCCTGGATAGATCTTGACCACGGCCCTGCCGGCTCTGTCTACCTCGAGCTGGCCAATCCGCTCTGTTTTGTATTCGTACCACCCTTCCGTGGAGCGTACCGTGCCCTCGATACGCGCAGCACCCATCTCAACGACATATTGAGCGTCTTCCCATCCCGGTCTCGCGGCATAGGTGATGTCGACGTGGTAGGTCCCCGGCGCGTGCACCTCGACATGCCATTCCACGAAGTCCTCGGGTGCCTGCATCTTCGAGATGTGAAAATGCCCGGATTCTCCCCGTCTGTTGAATCGTTTCTGGGCGTTGCCGGAGGTTGATGCCGACAGGTAATCCAGTAGGAAAGACCCGTCTTCGGCCTGCTCCACAACGTAGGGGTCGATATCGGGATCACCCTCGATCTCGAGAACAAGCACCGAGTTGACTGCATCCGGCGGTTCTGCGGGTAGACCGATCGTGACGTCGCCGGACTCGTCCCTATCCACAGCGAGTGCTTCTTCCGGATTCAGAAGCAAGTAGGCGGCTTCGATTTCGTTGTTCAGCCCCCGCAAACTCAGTCGTCCGTTCTCAGGCCAGTCGAACACATGCAGGAAGAGTCGGTTGCCCTTTCGCGTACAGTAGCCCCACGACAGCTCGTAGGGAAACGGAGACGGAGATGTTCCGTAGATGCTTTCTGAGTTCTGCTGCATCCAATCTCCGACCGTACTCAGTATCTCGACCGAGGGGCCGGGGATGATTCCCTCGCCAGTCGGCCCGACGTTCAACAAATAGTTGCCGCCTTTGCTCACGATGGTGACCAAACGCCTG
This sequence comes from Gemmatimonadota bacterium, assembly GCA_039588935.1. Lineage (GTDB taxonomy): Bacteria > Gemmatimonadota > Gemmatimonadetes > Gemmatimonadales > GWC2-71-9 > JBDGYW01. Next base: position 986 of record JBDGYW010000663.1, read on the forward strand.
ACCACCTCGGCGGGATTCTTCCAGTTGTTATCGTGTCGACTGTAGCCCCAGGTCTCATTCAAAGTCTGCGGGGTTTCCCAATACTCCTCGATGCCCCCAATCGGCATGCCGTTGTCGGTCATGCTCTGGTAGTCACCCAGGAGTTCCTTGTCGTAGTGGCCAACTCGTCCGTTGACCAGCGTACCCGGCTGCAGGTTGTGAACTAGATCAGCGAATTCCCTTCCCTGTTCCTGGGTGTACATCCCCCGGTCGAACCAGACGACACCAATCGGGCCGTATTCGGTCAGCAATTCCGTCAGCTGGGGGATGGACTTCTCGTCGAGGTATCGGCGAAACAGTTCCGGATGATCCATGGTATCCAGATTGGTCTGGGATGAATCAAAGTCCCAGAAATTCCCATAAGCGTATGGGTGCTCCCAATCCTCACGATGGGAATAGTAGACGCCGAATTTGATACCGGCTTCGGCGCAAGCTTCCGACAGCTCTCGTATGGGGTCGCGATTGAATGGAGTGTAGTCGACGATGTTGTAATCGCTGACCCGCGAATCGTACATGGCAAAGCCGTCGTGGTGCTTCGATGTGATGATGATGTATTTCATCCCGGTGTTCTTTGCCAGTGACACCCATTCCTGCGCGTCGAACCCGGTCGGGGTAAATGTGGCCGCGATTCTCCGGTATTCCTCCACGGGGATTTGGAACCGCTGCATGATCCATTCAGCGATATCACCTTGTTCGATTTGACGCCCCTCCCATTCTCCTGCTAGCACGGAATAGGGCCCCCAATGAATGAACATTCCGAACTTGCCGTCTTCGAACCAAGCGGGAATGTTCTGCGCCTGACCTCCGCTTCCTGTTTGATCGTATTCACCAGGTGCGCACGAAACGAGGAGGAGACAGACCAAAGGAATGAGCGTTTTCACAGGCCACCATCCATAGCCAAATCGTGTAGGGTCAGTTATCGAGTCAGCCCCCGCCTATAGGCAGGAAAAAGTCCAGCTCGTCGTTTGCCTGAAGGACGTACGTGATCTTCTGGTGTTCTCCGTTGACCTGGGGGACCACGAGTTTGTGGAATGCCTTCTGCACTTTCGCTACGTCGAGCACGTCGCTGATCGTGGTGCCTTCCTCGATCTGGAGCAACTCTCCGTTTTCCAGGCCGAAAACTTCGGATTTGCCCACGTATTTGATCTGGATCATCTGCTACCGGCTCGATTCATACTCAGCCTCGAGTTCGTCGGCGCGTCTTCTCAACCGCATCAGAATCTCGAGATAGTCTAGATCGCCAGCGAGGTTCCGCGCCTCCAGGGGATCCGCGAGGAGGTCGTACAGCTCTTCATATACCGGCTCCTGCTCGAAGTATCTGGCGTACTTGAAGCGTTCACCTCTAACGCCTTCGTGTTTTGGAATCTCCGGATGATCAAAGAGATGCTCGACGAAAAAGTCGGTCCGCCAGTCGGCAGGTGATTCTCCAGCGAGCACGGGAGCGATGCTGCGGCCTTGAACGGAATTTGGAATTTCGACACCGGCCAGGTCGAGCAGTGTTGGGGCAATATCGATATTTAGTACGGGCAGTTCGGGAAGCACTCCTCGCAATTCTTCCTCTATACGAGGGTCGTAAACAATCAGAGGAACTCGAATCGACAGATCGTGCGGCAACCATTTGCCGGCGTATCCGCGTTCTCCCAAAAAGTATCCGTTGTCCGACATCAAAATCACGATCGTGTTGTCAGCGATACCGAGTGACTCGAGCTCCCCCAGGATTCGGCCAATTGCCGCATCGACACCGGTGATCATTCGAAGGTATCCCCGCGTCATTTCCCGAGCTTTTTCGGGCGTGTCGAAACGCCAATACCAACGGACCCTGTTCAGCGAAGCTTCCTTCAGGAACTCCGGCAATGCTTCGAAGAATGCCGGTTCGGAAAGAGGTGGGTCAGGTATGAGGGCTTCCGAGTACATCCCGTCCATTGCTTCGGGCCAGAAAAACTGTCTTTCTTCGCCGTCATCGGCGTGAGGAGCGTTGAAACTCACGGTAAGCGCAAACGGACCGGTCGGATCAGCAGACCTAAGAAACTGGATGGCGCTGTCCGCGGTGATATCTGTCAGGTGGCGAACCGATCCATCTGCCTGTTCCCTGAGGTAGGGGTGTGCAACGAATGGCACGTAGGTGTCGAACATTGAATCCGTGACACCCGGCTCCGCGTTGACGCCGAACTTCCCGACATGCCCTGTGTAATAACCTGCTGCTCTCAACAGTGTTGGATAACTCTGGTCGGCCAACTCGGCGGCGAGCGGCGGCGTGCCGAACGTGTATTGGTGCGTGCGTTCCACTAACCCAGTCAGTATGCTGGCTCGACTGGCGGCGCAGATGGGAGTCGTCACGAAGGCGTTCTCGAACCGGAAGCCTTGCGACGCCAGCAAATCCATATGCGGCGTCTCGAGAAACGGGTGTTTGCCGCCCAACATGTCGAAGCGTTGATCGTCGGTCAGGATAAGCAGCAAGTTGGGTCGCTGCACGTCCTGATGCTGCTGTGCATCACAGTTTACAACCAACAGGGCAAGCGCCAACAGAGCGTCTTTTCTAATCATCGAAGTACGGATCGCGTGCCATGATCACTCCTTCGGTTCTTCTAGCTGATTCGATCCGGAGCGATTGAGACTCCGGTAAACGAGCCAGGATATCGCCACCATAATCGCGGCGTATGCGGCAGTATCGATTTCGGCCGTTACCTGAAACAGGGCGATGAGTAGCCAACCGAGAAGACAAAAATATGTACTCCATGGGTGACCCCAGGCCCGATACGGGCGGTCGGCGTCCGGCTGGCGTGAACGCAGGATTAACACTCCCGCGATCAGCATGACATATAGGAACAGGTAAAAGAAGACGGAGAGGTGCAGCAGAAACTCGAATCCACCGATCAAAATCAGGCCGATTGAAAGCCCCCACGACACCAGCACCGCAAAGATCGGATTACCACCCTCCGAGATTTCCCCTGCGCGCCTGACGGCCAGGCCATCGACCGCCAGTGCCTGGAGAATTCGGGGCGTGCCCATGTAGTTCAGGTTTTGGTAGGCCAACAACATGATTACTGCCGCAACCAGTACGACGGTTGACGCGAGCGGGGAGACGACCAT
>JBDGYW010000664.1:0-4112 GCA_039588935.1 Gemmatimonadota bacterium
AGTCGTGCCAGGTAACCGGTCATCGTGGTACCGTCAACATCCCACTCGCCGCGTGAGATGGCCAGCCGATCGTCTTGCCGGGGGATCACCGATTTGGAGTAGTCGTTTTCGAGGGTCGGCAGCGCGGCGATCGCCGCGGCAGTACTTCCCAGAATCCGAGTGAGCCCATCGATGAACTCCCGCCGGGTCAAGCGGCCGTCACTGAATTGGTCGTGGAGACTAATGATCGACCGCTTTGCTCGAATATCCATTTGAGTCCTCCTTGCCCAGGATCCGAACTCTATGGTGTAGGCGGCGGAGGGAAGGCCCCCCGCCGCCAGAAACTGCGTGAGCTTCGTGCTGCTATTAGGGTATGAGCCCCGCGCTCGGCACCACAACCGCCGGTAGGTTGCCGAGCATTTGGTTCAACTCGCGAATCGCTCCATTGATAATCCCCTGCAGCTCGGCACGTCGTGCCGCTACCTCAACTTCAAGCTCGCCCACGACAGTCATCTGACTCTCTGTGGGCCGTGCCTGGACACCCGCCACGCTGCCCATCAACCTGCTGATCTCGTCGCTGAGCCGCGGGTACTGGCGGTAGCCCATCTGCGGGGGCGGCCGCTGCATCTTGTTGTCGAACTCGCCCAACTGCTCTGTGGCGGTCTCAATCTGCGCATTCACCGCATCCAAGTCCGTGACAACTGCATCATCCACGTTGTCCTTGAGATTTCCAAGCTGCGTCTGCAGGCCTGTCATCTGGTCCATCATCTGGTTGGCTTCCGACAACATGTCCAACAGCGTCTGAGTGCCGTCATGCCATGCCTGATAGTCGACCTGCGACATGGTGATCCGCGGGTCACCGCGAAGCTCGAAAGTCGTGCTGCCCTGTAGCGCGTCGTCTCCGACGACCACTGTAGCCGTGTAGGTGCCCGGTACTGCCGGGGCACCAGTACTGCCTCCGAAACGGCCACCGCCACCTCCGCCGTTCTGCCTCGCAGTGGGACCGGTGTGGCGCAGGTTCCAGTACGTCCGGTTGACGCCCGCATGCACGTCCTGAACCGGGAACTCTTGCACGAGATCGCCGCTCGAGTCGGTGATCCGAACTCTCACTCTGCCTTCGGGCTCTTGCGCGACATAGAAATTGAGTACCGCACCCGGCTGAGCGTTTTCACCCTGATACACGCGCTGGCCGGCCGAAGCGTCGTTGCCCCAGTTCTGCCAATGTGTTGCGCGACCGGCTTGGAACACGAACAGGTCTTGCTGCATCGCTTCGGCGAGTCGCTGTACCGGTGCGAGGTCGTCGAATACCCAAGCTCCGCGACCGTGCGTGCCGAGCACGAGGTCGTTGTAATCCTGCTGGATCTTGATGTCGCGGATTGAGACCCGCGGCATGTTCAACCGCATGTCCACCCAGGTCTCACCACGGTCCCAGGAGAAATACAAGCCACGTTCCATACCCACGTACAGCAGGTCCGGATTGGCTGGGTCCTCGCGAATGACTTTCGTGTAGTCGTTCTGCGGCAGGCCTGCGCTCAAATTCTCACAGCTGGCCCCGTAGTCGTCGCAACGCCAAACGTGAGGAGTGAAGTCGTCGAGCCGGTGCTGGTCGACGTTGATGTATGCTCGACCCGGCACGCTGTGCGACAGGTCTATCTTCGAGACCCAAGCCTCGGCGGGGAAGTCAGGCAGGTTGTTGTTGATCAACGTCCAATTCGCGCCGCCATCACGGGTGACCTGCACGTTGCCGTCGTCGGTACCGACCCAAATGACGCCGGCCTCCAACTGCGACTCACGCACCGTCAAAATCGTGCAATGGAACTCGGCTGCGGTGTTGTCGAGATAAACCTCTCCGCCGGAATCGAGCAACTTGTCGGGATTGTTGGTGGTCAGGTCGGGGCTGATGATATCCCAGCTGTGACCGTAGTCAGTGCTCTTGAACAGCACGTTGCCGCCCCAATACACGATACTGGGGTCGTTCGGTGAGACGTGAATCGGGGCATCCCAGTTGAAGCGATACTTCGCCATGTACATGCCCTGACCCTGTGAGCCGTGCATGCGCGGGTACGGCTCGATGGAGCGGGTGACGCCGGTGTGCGTGTCCGTGAGCCGCAAATACCCGCCCTGAGCATTCGAGTACACGAGGTTGGGGCTCCCGGGTACCGGATGCGTGTAGAAGCCATCGCCTCCGGACACGGTGTACCATTCGTCCTTACGTATGCCGCCAGCCCTGCGGCCGCCATTGTTCATGCGGCTCGGTCCGCACCAGTTCCCGTTGTCCTGGAGTCCTCCGCACACGAAATACGGATCCCGATCGTCAACGAAGATCTGATAGTACTGCGACAGGGTCACATTGTTGATGATGTCCCAGTTGTCGCCGCCATCGAACGAGATCTGATATCCACCGTCTGACCCCGAGAGCACTCGGTCGCCATCCTCCGGGTCGATCCATAGCGCTTGGTGATCGCCGTGAACGCCACCACCGACGGACTCGAAGTTCCGACCGCCGTCAGTCGATTTGTACAGGCCGCCGGAAAGCGACCAGACCACCTCGGCATTGCTGGGGTCTGTGTAAATCTCACTGTAGTAGAACGGGCGGAAATTGATGCTGCGGTTGGAATTCACACCACGCCAGGAGGCGCCGGCGTCGTCGGTCCGGAACAAGGTACCCTTGGTCTTGGTTTCCGTCACCACATAGACGGTGCTCGGATCGCTCTGGGCGATCGCGATACCGATGCGGGCCATCGCTTCGTCTACCACGTCGAGCTTCGTCCAGGTGTCGCCGGCGTCGATCGACTTGTAGACCGCAGTCTCCCGACTGCCACCGTCAAACCTCCACGGCTGACGTCGGAATGTCCACATGCCGGCATAGAGGATGCGCGGGTTTGACCAGACCATGTCGAGATCGGAACATCCGGTGTCCTCATCGAGATAGAGCACCTTTTCCCACGTCTCTCCGCCATTGGTAGTTCTGAACACACCGCGCTGCTCGTTGGCACCCCACTCGTGACCCATCGCGCACGCATACGCAACGTCTGGATTGTTGGGGTGAATTCGAACCCGCCTGACGTGCTCAGTGTCTTCCAGACCGACGTGTTTCCAGGTTTCACCCATGTCGGTGGATTTCCACACGCCAAAGCCGTAGCTGATCGAGTTGCGCGGATCGGCCTCACCGGAGCCCAGGTACAGTACGTTGTGATCGGACGGCGCCACCGATATCGATCCAACCGAATAGGATTGCTCGTTCTGCCATTGACCCTCGAATGTGGTCCCGCCGTTCTTTGTCATCCAGAGCCCGGCGTCGGCTCCGCCGAACCACCAGATCTTGGAGTTGCCGGGAATCCCGACGATCGAGCTTACCCTGCCACCCATATTGGCGGGCCCGATGTTTCGGTACCTCAAACTGGACAGCGCATCTGCTTGGGGACCGGTGATATCGCCGGTTGCCAACCTATGTTGGGCGAGCAGAGGTGTTGCGCTGAGGAGTGAGAAGGTGAGTGAGAGCGCCAATGCGCTCAGGCGAATATGCTTGGAGTTCATGGACGTACCTCCGTGGAGGGGTTCGGACAGCGGCCCGCTAATGGCCTGCTTTGGAACGTCAGGTTTCATCGATTGTTGACTGTCCTCTACTAAACACTTGGAACGCCTTTTTTCAAGGGGCGACGTTCCGCAAATGGCCGGTTGTGTATCGGGTGGACTGGGCGATGTTGGTTTTCCGTTAAGGAGGAACGCGTGATATCTGTGGCGAAGAGGGCAGGCGGCTCCGCCATAGCAGACGCGTTCTTCGACGGCTCAGAGTACGACGGTCTCGTCTTGAGGGACAATCGGTACGTGAAGCAGTAGATTATCCAGGGTCAGCAGGATCTGGACGCGTGCCTGTCTTGGGCGTATTCATAAAACTCAAATTCGGCCGGCAGACTGTCCGGGAACGTGTTCTTCAGGAGGTACCACAATGCGCCCGTTCTCCCTAGGCGTTACAACGTTATTACAGGGGCTGTACGCGTTCGTATGGATTCTGGTGCTACTTGATGTCGGCTCTCCGACCTTCAACATCGAAGGGCTTCCAGCCTGGACGGGCATGCAGTTGATTGCTGCGTCCGTCGTGGTGTTCGGCGCTTCGGCTGCATTCGGAGTCA
>JBDGYW010000665.1:0-4111 GCA_039588935.1 Gemmatimonadota bacterium
GTCGATCTTCGTGGCTGACTTCTGGAGTATGCGCGAGTTCCACGCACGCGCCGGCACGCCCGGCATTGTTGACGCCAGCTTCTTCTTCGACGCGCCGCGCACGGTTGCGGCCGACGGAGACAACTTCATCCTGACATCGGCGTGGGGAAACACCTTGGAGGTTTGGAATCCCGATACGCGAGCCAAGGTCGAAACGCACTCGGGCTTTGCCACGCCCATCAACGCGATTCGATTCCAGGGTAACCTTGTTGTCGCCGAGCAGGGAAGTGGTAGCGTCATACTACAGGAGGCAGGCACCGAAGAGCGTTCCGTGCTCACCGATAGTTTGTCTCTTCCATCCGGATTGGCTGCCACCGACAACGATCTGTGGGCGGCCGATTGGTCCAGCGGGACCGTGTGGCAGATCTTCGCCGACGGATCGCTCCTCGAACCACCCACACTCGTGGCATCGGGGTTGGACTCACCTGAGGGGTTGGCGGTAGACACCGATGGCAGCCTGCTTGTGGTGGAGAGTGGGGCGGGGAGATTGTCACGTATAAATCCAAACACAGGGGAGGTAACGATCGTCGCCGAAGCATTGCGTTTGGGTGCACCAGGACCTCCTGACTCCCCAACCTGGATTTTCAGCGGTGTTACCGTGAGCGGGAGCGGTCAGATCTTCGTCACCGGCGACATCGACAACGTTGTCTACCGCATCGAGGCCGGGCAGTAGAATCAGTCTCAGACACGCGGAATGCCGCGCAGCCGATCCGCCACGCAAGAAGAGCCGAGGAAAACATCTCCTCGGCTCTTCTTTTTCTGCACCTCTGCAACCTATGCCGCATATACCGCCGGCAGTATTCTCTCTCCTACCTCCCTAAAACCCCGAGCTATTCCCTCCAAATGTGCCAATCCGCTCAACGACCAGCGTCTGCGTAAACGTTCTTTCGCCAACCTTGAGCGTCACGGTGTAGCTTCCGGGCTCGGCCATCTCAGCCTGAGCGCCTCCGCCTCTTCTGAACATCCTGCGCATGTTTTGACCTGGATTAATCAACTCTCCCAGCTCGCGCAACTTTCCATAGTCTGCGCCACCCCCGCCTCCGGCGGCACGCTCAGCCGGACGTTCCTGGAACTCCTCCGGATCGCCGCTCCCAGCATCACCACCGCCACCACGACCGCGGAACATCCGCATAATCGATTGCGCGTCGCCCTCGCCCGTGAAAGCTCCGATCATGCGGTTCACCATTTGCTCATCCCAGCCAGCTTCGATCACCGAGTCGGCAACTACCCTGGCGCGTGCTGCCGTGCGTTCACGCTCCCGTTTTTCATATGGACCCGGCTCTGCGGCCTCCGGTCGAGGTCCCATGAAATCCCACTGAACCGTGTGAATGCCGGCCTCTGCTGGGCCCTGAACGGTGTTCAGCGTATCGCCATCTGCATTTAGCACGACTATGTCCACCTGTGGACCACGCGGCCCACCCTGACGCCCGCCCGCGCCGCCCGGCATGCCACCGCCACCTGGCCGTCTCCCCGGCCGCTCACCGCCACCAGCTGCCGCGGAATCCTGGGGCTGCCGTTCCGGCTGGTTGGCCTCGAACTCCTCCTGCAACTCGGTCGCGAGTTCTTCGCCTATGTAATAGCTAATCTCCGCTTCTGACCCAGGCGTCGGCCGCTCGAAATACGATTGAGCGTAGAACTCTCCGCCGCGCGGCGGATACCCGAACTGGAACGCGGGTCTTGGTTCGAACAAACCCGCCCCGTCCGCGAGCACCTGGTCCGTGAGATCCTGCAGCGGTGCGATGTCTACGATCCAAATCGAACGCCCGTGGGTTGCGGCAATGAGTTCGCGGTCACGTGGATGTATCTCGAGATCGTGCACTGGAACGGCAGGCAGCCCTTCCATAAACCTCTGCCACGTCCCCCCGCGATCCGTGGACACGTACGCACCAACGTCAGTTCCGACGAACAGCAGATTCTCGTTGCGCGGGTCCTCGCGGATCACGTGCACGAAGTCCACCGAGCCTGTCGGCAGGTTGGACGCTATCGAACGGAAACTCTGGCCGCCATCATCCGTGACGTACACGTACGGTGTAAAGTCGTTCGTGCGGTGCCCATCGAAAGTCACATAGAAACGATTGACGTCGTGCTTCGACGTTTCGATGCGACTCACGTATGTCTGTTCGGGCACACCGTCGAAATTGCCGGTTAGTTCGGTCCAATCGCCACCGTCGTCACGCGTAATCCAGACACGGCCATCGTCCGTACCCGCAAGCACAACTCCCTGGTGAAGCGGCGACTCCGCAAGCGAAACGATCGTGGCGTAGGTTTCCGCTCCTGTGGCATCCGGCGTAATGCCGCCGGTAGTGGTCGTGCTGATCTTCACCTTCTCCACATCGTTGTAACTGAGGTCCGGCGATATCGGTTTAAGGCTATCGCCCCAGTCGGTGCTCTTCACCACCATGTTTCCCGCGGCGTAGAAGTGACTGCGATCGTGAACGGACTGGAAGAACGGTGTGTTCCAGTTCCAACGCATGTCGTTGGCCGCGGAATCGGCCGATGCGCGTTCCCTGAGTGAGCGAATGCGCGAGTCGTCTTCGGAGACACCCTCTTCCAGAAGAGTCACGATCGTATCCTGGTAGGGAAGCCACTTCGGTCGCCAGCTCGGCTTGTCGAGCGAGTTGCTCTCGCCGGTGGCCAGATTGCCGCGCCGCATGTTCCCGCCCTGCGACTCCGACCAGACGATGCTCGGATCCTCAGGATCCTGCGCGGAAACGAAACCGTCGCCTCCTCCGATGGTGAACCAGTGATAGTTGCCGAGATCACCGTCGGGGACTCGGCTGGGAGCGCACCATGTGTAGTTGTCCTGGAGTCCGCCGCACACGCGGTACGGCACATCCATGTTGTAGCTGGCATGGTAGAACTGACCCATCGTCACGTAGTTCAGGTAGTGCCAGTTGCCACCCTTGTCAAAAGTAATTGCGACTCCGCCGTCATTACCGTTCACCATGCGGTCGGGATCGTTGGGATCGATCCACAAAGCGTGATCATCGGTATGCACACCAACCGCGGTGGATCCGGCGGTTCTGCCGCCGTCATCCGAGAATTGCAGTGGCGTCGATGAGAAATACACGCGGTCGGGATCGAAGGGATCGATGGCTATGCCCGAGTAATAAAATGGCCGCGCATTCGCATCGTTCACCTTCTCCCACGTTTCCCCACCATCTTCCGAGCGATACAGACCATTACCGCCGGAGTCGTCCTCTTCCTTCTCGGCCTCGACCATCGTGTACATGACGTCGGGATTGCTCTGGCTGATAGCAATACCGATTCGGCCTTTCATCGTGGTTGGGAAACCGCCGCCTGTCACTTCGGTCCAGTTGTCGCCGCCATCGGTAGTCTTCCAGAGCGCGCTCCCCGGTCCACCACTCTGCAGGAACCAGGGCCCCCGTACGCGCTCCCAGCTCGCCGCAAAGAGAGTGTTCGGATCGTCGGGGTGCATTGCGACATCCACGAAACCGGCTTCTTCACTGATGAACTTGACCAGTTCCCAGGTCTCGCCGCCGTCCGTAGTCCGATAGAGGCCGCGCTCGGGATTCGAATCCCAGATGTGGCCCAGCGCCGCCACGTAGACCAGGTCAGGGTTCGTAGGGTGCACCACGATGCGTCCGATGACCTGCGTCTCCACGAGCCCCTTCAACTCCCAGGTCTCGCCCGCGTCAGTCGACTTGAAGATCCCGCCGCCCGGTGAGATGGAGTTGCGAGAATCCTCCTCGCCGGTGCCGGCCCAGATCTGGTTCGGATCACTGGGCGCGATCGCGAGATCACCCATCGCGACAACGCGTTCGTTCGTCCACAGCTGCTTGAACGAGATGCCATTGTTGGTGGTCTTCCAGATGCCGCTGCTCGCCCCAGCGACATAGAAAGTCTTGGATGGGCTTGCTAATCCCTCTACGTCGGTCACTCGCCCGCCCATGTTGGCCGGGCCGATCGAGCGCCACTTGAAAGCGGCCATCGCCGCCGAGTCGAGAGGTGTTGTGAGTTGGGCGTTGAGGCTGCCAACGGCAACAGCCAACGCCGCGACAACGAGGACGACGAATCGTCGAGCCATGATGAGCGCCTTTCTGTTGGTTCT